>JAYVKQ010000618.1:0-2973 GCA_043768285.1 Saprospiraceae bacterium
AAATCATCAATTTCCTTCAAAAAATCTTACCCTAAATCTGTTTAAAATCAAGGTTTTATACATTAAATTTTTAATGGTTCAATAGCATATCAATAAAGCTTTAAACTTTGGAAAAGATAATTTCAATACTTCTTATATGGGTCGTTTTTCCTGTTTTCGGGCAGGTAAAGCTACCCATTATTAGAGCGACTTCTAAAAATGTAACAATAAGAGATGGTGTTCATTTTAGAAACAATTTTTGGTACATCGTACCCGAAACCAAGCCCGATATTTACTATGTTGAATTTCCGAGAAAAGAGCAAAAAGTAACATTTATAACTGATAAAGACAGCATTTCTTTTGATGTAAAATATGGTGAAAAGTACGATTTTATCATTCTTTTAAATGAACACGATACGTGTTATACGCAAATAGCGGGGGTGTACCAGAACCTTAAAAACCATGAAAAAAGTACGCCTAATGCAAGCGATACAATACCATTCACGTTACGAGGCAATCGTATTTATTTTGAAGGACACATCAATGGCAGTATCCCCCTCCATATTCAGTTCGATTTGGGGGCAGGAATGTCGAATATCAATCATAAATCCGTTAAAAAAGTAAAAATGGATTTTGATGGCAAAGCGAATTTAATCAATAGCGACGGCACAAATGAAGCCCGATTGAGTTCAAAAAACGATGTGGTTTTGGGTGGTTTTGGGTGGTTTTGGGTGGTTTTAGATGGCAAAATGTAGATTTTATCGAAACCAAAAACATGGAAAATTGGGAAGATGCCATCGTTGGCAATAGCCTTTTTTTAGATAAAATTTATGAAATAGATTATGATAAAAAAGCGATAATTATTCACGATAAACTGCCACCAATACTTGAAGGATTTAAACAATTACCAATGGTTTTTGAAGGCGTTTGCCCCTTTATCGAAGCCACTTTAGAACTTGATGGGCAGAAATATACAGATTGGTTTGCGTTCGATACGGGCAATACGGGCAACGGAATTATTACAGATGAAATAACTTTAAAACATGGCATTTATGATAAATTTAAGAAAATAGTGGGTTTTGGTGGTACAAAAGTAGCCGTTATGCCTGATTTAAGCATTGCTGGTTATACCTTCAATAAAGGCACAATTACCTTAGAAAAGCCCCATGCGAATACCAAATCTACGACGTTGATTGGCAATAAGATTTTGAAATGTTTTAACGTCATCATAGACAACCAACAAGGATTTATATACCTGAAACCCAATAGTTTTTTTCATAAGCAAGATGATGCTATAAAAAAAAAGCCTTGATTGGACTTGGGCTTGTTCTTGTGTTGGCAATCAGCTATATTTTTTACACATTTAGAAAGAAAAACCCTGTTTGATACACAATAGAAGTCGGCAAACTGGCTGACCTTATTTTGTTGGATGCCAATCCTTTAAGCAATATAAAAAATACTCGGAAAATTTCCGATGTTTTTATTAATGGCAATTAGGTCAATAAGGCGACTAACAACGCAATGCTTATTGACCTTTCCAAACTCAATACGGCTGCAAAGGGGATTTTGATTGGAAGAAAATGATAAGTGGTAAATAATGTGCTTAACTTTAAAAAGGGCAAAATATAAATCTTAAACCCATTTTACAAACTTGTATGACTACAAACTCAAGCATTTTCCTTTTTTTTAATAAAAAACCCTACTTTTGCGCCTTCAAAAATTTCAATCCATTTTTTTATGAATTTAGAGAACGGCATTTATACTATTCAAGGCATCAATCCTTTAGACTTGTGCAAAAAATATGGCACGCCCCTTTATGTGTACGACACACAAATCCTTGAAAATCAATACAAAATACTGAGGAGGTCGTTCTCTGAGGTTAAAAATCTGCGCATCAATTTTGCGATGAAAGCGTTGAGTAATATCTCAATTTTGAAGGTATTGCGGCAATTGGGTTCGTGCGTAGATACCGTTTCGATTGGAGAAGTAAAAACGTGCTTACACGCAGGGTTTGAACCCAAACAAATTGGCTATACCCCTTCGGGCGTGACGTGGGCGGAGATACAAGAGGCAGTAAAGCTGAATGTCAAAATCTCTTTGGACTCAGTGCCGTTGTTAGAAAAGTTTGGTAAAAAATATGGCGCGTCTTTTCCAGTCGGTATTCGCCTCAATCCGCACGTTATGGCGGGTGGCAATTTGAAAATATCTACCGCGCATGAGCGTTCAAAGTTCGGCATATCCATTTTGCAACTCGATGATATTCAAAAAGTTATGCAGAAAACGGGTGTGGTCATCGAAGGCTTACATCAGCATACAGGTTCAGAAATAAAGGAAGCTGATACGTTTTTACAAGTAGCAGAAATCATGCTTGATGCTGCTAAAAAGTTCCCTGATTTGACCTTTTTAGATTTTGGTGGCGGCTTCAAAGTACCTTACAAACCCGAAGAAACGGGGACAGATATGGCGAAAGTGGGCACTCTTATATCAGCGCGTTTCAACAATTTTTGTAACGAATATGGTCGTGAATTAACCTTAATATTTGAACCAGGCAAGTTTTTGGTCGCCGAATGTGGGCATCTTTTTGTGGATGTAACGACTGTGAAACACAACCCAAGTATCAGTTTTGCGCACACCAATTCTGGCTTAAATCACCTCATTCGCCCCATGATGTATGATGCGTATCACGAAATCGTGAATGTCTCTAATCCATTGGGAAAGAAACAGTTATATAATGTCGTAGGCTATATATGTGAAACGGATAACTTTGCTGAAGACCGTTCACTTCCTAAAATAAAAGCAGGTGATACCCTTTGTTTGCTCAATGCAGGTGCTTATTGTATGACTATGGCAAGTAATTACAACAGCCGCCCGCGCCCAGCGGAAGTGATGATACATAAAGGCGCGCCTTATCTTATTCGGAAGCGGGAGACGATGAAAGATATTTTGCGCAATCAAATTGAAGTAGCGATATGAAGTATGAAGTGTGAAGTATGA
>JAYVKQ010000619.1:0-5691 GCA_043768285.1 Saprospiraceae bacterium
TTGGAAAGTTTCAAACTTTCCAAAAGTTAATGCAGATATGGCGGGTGCGGGTGCTGCGGGTGGCTTGGGTTTTGGATGCCTCTGTTTTTTAAACGCGAATATCAAACGCGGTATAGATGCCATGATGGATTTAACCCAATTTGATAAACACGTCGCTTGGGCAGATGTCATTTTCACAGGCGAGGGTAAATTGGATAGCCAAACCGCACATGGCAAATTGATAGCTGGTATTATTTCGAGAGCGCAAGGAAAACCTGTTATCGCTCTTTGCGGGGCAATAGATGCACCCCCTCAGTATTTAAAAGATTTAGGGCTAAAAGCCGCTTTTCCCATCGGTCAAAAACCGAGTTTACTACCCGAAGCCTTAGCGTTGACGGCTGAAAACTTAGAAAAAACGGCGTTTAATGTGGGGCAACTGCTTTAAAAATTGCAAAGTAAAAGAATTAAAACGAACCCACCAATCCTATTTTTCTTTTACTTTGAATATCTTTTATCACCCAATCCATTACAGTATCTACCCCTTTTTGTCCATCTTCAAGCGTTTGCCAGACTTCGGCATCGGGCATTATGCCATCTTCGATTGGTTGCGTTGGGTCGGGGCGGGTCACATACATATATGACATATTAACGGGTATTTTTAAATTGGGCAATTTGAACGCCAAACCGCCCGTTGCGGTTGTCGGGCGGTTACCCGTTTTGACACCTACCAAAGTACCCAAATGGTTGTCTTTCGCCAATGATGCGGTTATGCTTGCCGCACTGAAAGTATGAGGGTTAATCAAAAAATAGATTTTTCCTTTAAAACGCGGTGTATTAGGGTTGATATAGAAAATGGGTTTTGATGGATTTTTCACAAGGTTGAAAAAATCAGCGTAATGATTGTCCATCAAACTATCGAAATGTATGATACTACCATCGGCTGTAAGTGGTTTGCCATAGGCTTTTTCATAGACTTTGCCCTTTTCTTCATATTCTTCTTTCATTTGCTGCAACGGATAGGTAGAAACTTTTTCAGCCAAACGATATAATTTAGGCATCGTATCAATGCCTAAAAGGTAAAACATTTCGCTGGCTAAACGCATATCGCCACCGCTATTACTGCGTAAATCAATCACTACATTGTTCACTTTTGCTTCATTTGCTTGCGCTATTGCTTGACTGAAAAATGCCTTAAAATCAAGTGCATTAGACTTTGTCTTTTGTTTTTTCATAAATGATTTGCCTATCAAAAGGAATATTGGATTGCGGACATAGTCGCCAATACCATCTTTTAGCACTGTATAATCTAAAAATGTTCCGACCTTGATATACGCCATATCTTGCTTGGGCATAAGTACGGTATGATAGGCTTTATTCGTAGAAAAAGGTGTAGGTTTAATGGTGATGGAACTAAATTTGGGCTTTATTTCAGCTTGCAAGTATATCGTTTTTATCTTGTTTTTAGATGTTAAAAAAGTCAATTTCAAGGGGTTATTGTTGTCATGGATGCCCGTTATTTTTAAAAATTTTGGAGAACCCAAATAGCCACGCAATTCGCGTACTAATCGGCTATTGTTTTCGACGGACATAATTATCTTACTTTTTTGAAGTATATCAGACCATTCTAAATCATTGACAGTCAATAGTGTACTGCCTAAAATAGTTGTATCGCTTTTGTTCGATATACTTGTCAGTATCAAACTATCATGATATGCCATGAAACCCAAAGGGAATACCTTATCTTGTGCATTGTACACATGCTGGATACTCGTATGTCCATCTTCGAGGCGAGCTAATACTTTTTGTAATTCGATAGTTAAAAGTGTTTTATCTTGGGTTTTAGAAAATTGGGTTATAAGTCTATCTTTTGTAAGGGCTAAATCAGAAGGTGATATTTTTTCTTCCCATTTAGGATAGCCGATTGAAAGCGTTTCAAAAAAATACACAATATCCTGTTGGGCGGGATTGAGTTGTTTGTAGGCAGGCGTATTTTGCACAGCCAATGTATGCGTTTTTGTCATGGCTGTTTGCATTTTTTGAACAGAACACGCTGTAAAATGTACAAGAGCAATAAGACTTACAAGCGTTATGATTGATAACTTTTTCATGAAATAAGGAATTTGAAAAGGTGAAAAAATATATTAATACAAAAGTACCCCCTCAGTATTCAACCTCACAATTCGTTTGATGATGTGTCAAAAAGACTTTACGAAATGCAGGATATACATTTCATCAAGGAAAATGAGCAAAACGTGTAAAAAAAAGAATAAGCCATTATAGTTTTATAGACATTTGTGGAATGATTGGACAATTGAAAAAGATATGGGCAATATGCCAAGCGTATCAGATAGATACCTTTTTGTTGATGCTGACGGTATCAACATTGTGGTGGGTAATGTTAGAAAAAGGAGCTTTGGACAATATTGTGTCATCTTTCATTTTCGGGGCTTATGTATCCGCTTTGATTGCTATAAATTCCTATTTTATCAATGACATATACTTGCAAAAATATTTATATGAAAAGCAATTTTGGCAATTTGCACTTATCTCGATTGGGACTATTATCATCGTCTGTTCGGTCTTGCGTTTAATCTATATCGTAGCCTATCGAGGCTTTACTTGGAATTTGCAAAGTGGGTATAAGGACTTTGGAGATTTCTTATTTGCGATATACATTATTCCATTTTTTGTAACATGTATCAGCACGGGCATTAGGGTCGTGAAAGACCAAATTAAAATCAGAAAAGATATGGAACAGTTAGAAAAAGAGCGCACCCAAGCCGAATTGGATTATCTGAAAGCCCAAATCAATCCGCATTTTGTGTTCAACTATCTCAATACCATTTATTTTCAAATTCACAAAGACAACCAAACCGCCCGACAAACCCTTTTAACATTTTCGGAACTCCTGCGGTATCAATTGTATGAATGTAATGTAGAAAAAATTAGGGTAGAAAAGGAGGTCGCTTATTTGACAAATTATGTTGATTTACAACGACTTAGATATAATAATAACTACGATATTCAATTAGAAATCACCCCTTCAGTATTGGGCTTCGATATTCCACCGTTGTTGATTATGCCGTTTGTAGAAAATGCTTTTAAATACATATCCAATCATACTGATAAAGTGAATATTTTGACCATTAAGTTGTCCCACGAAGACAACATTTTGACCTTATTGGTTTTTAATACAAAAGATAATTATGTGCATAAAGAGGTCGTAAAACAAGGCGGTATTGGTCTTAAAAATGTCAAACGCCGCTTGGAGTTATTGGATACTAAAGGCTCTGATTTTACGGTAAAGGAAACGGAAGAGACCTATGAGGTTAATTTTAAATTAAGGGTTGAATAAAATATGAAATAATGAAAATCAACTGTTTAATCGTAGATGATGAGCCATTTGCTCGGCAGGGTATGGAAGAATATGTCACGGATATATCCTTTCTAAACATTGTGGGGGTATGTGAAAATGCCATGCGAGCGCATGAGGCATTGCTACAAAATAACGTAAATTTGATATTTTTAGATATACAAATGCCCCGCCTAACGGGTTTAGATTTTTTGAAAAGTTTGCGTAATCCTCCTATGGTGATATTGACCACAGCTTATCCGCAATATGCCTTAGAAAGTTACGCTTTGGATGTGATAGATTATTTGGTAAAACCCATTCCATTTGACCGCTTTTTGAAAGCGGTGAATAAGGCAAAAGAACTTTTTGACCTTAAAAATAAGCTCGAAACACCCAGTTTGCTTACACAATTACCGATGGTTGATAATGCTGCAACGCCTACCGAAGCCACATATGATTATTTTTTCGTCAAAACAGATAGCCGTTACGAAAAGATTTTTTTGAAAGATATTCTCTACGTGGAAGCCCTCCAAAACTACGTGACGATACAATGTGAAAAAGAAAAAATTACCACGTATGTTACCCTCAAAATCATAGAAGATTATCTGCCCGCGCAACAATTTTTGAAAGTACAAAAGTCTTTCATCGTCGCTTTATCCAAAATTGACAGCGTTGAAGGCATGGAATTACACATCGGAAAACACCGCGTTCCTATATCTCGACAATTGAAAGATGAGGTTATGGACGCTATTTTTAAGGGGAAATTGTTGAGTAGGGGGAAATGAAGTACCCCCTCAGTATTTTTCCAAATGTAAGCTGTCGGGTAAAACTCTTGGAAAGTTTGAAACTTTCCAAGAGTTATGCACAAGCAACCAGTCAATCATCACTTAGAAGAGTACTCCCTATTTCCGCACTATTTTCCCCTCTTTCATAACCAAAACCAATTTTCTTATAGCTTCAATGTTTATAGTAGGATTACCTTCCACTGCAATAATATCTGCCAATAATCCTATTTTCAAACGCCCAATTTTATCCCCCATATTGAATACATCGGCGTTGATACTGGTGCTCGATTTCAGCGTTTCCATCGGAGACATACCATAATTGACCATCATTTCCATCTCGCGGGCATTGTCGCCGTGCGCAAATACGCCTACATCGCCGCCCATACATATCTTAACACCGGCATCGAGGGCTTGTTTGAACGTAGTGCGTTTGTTTTTAATGCGATCTGGTTCGGGGTCAATGCCTTTGCGCCAACCGCGATATTGACTGACGGCATCGCCCGCCGCGAGGGTAGGACATAGGCACACGTTATTACTTGCCATCAGTTTAAATATTTCGGGTGTACCTGCATCGCCGTGTTCAATCGTGGCTACGCCGCCGAGTATGGCTCGGCGCATACCTTCCACTGTAGCTGCGTGGGCAACCGTTTGGCGACCACTACTCTTAGCGGTTTCAACAATCAATTTTATCTCGTCAAGGCTATATGTTGGTTGGGCATCGCCGCGAAAACCCCAGCGATAGTCGGCATATATTTTCACCACATCTGCCCCTTTACCAATCTGTCGGCGGACGGCTTGTATCAAATTGTCGTGTCCATCGGCTTCTTCCGCGCCTTGTGGCACTGCTATATCGGGGCTAAATCCTTTGGGCGCGTAACTGCCCGTAGCTATCAAAGCGCGTGTCGCTACTATCATGCGCGGACCTTTGATGATACCTTTTTCAATGGCGGTTTTCAAACCTACATCATCATAGTCTGCCCCCTCAGTACCGAGGTCTCTGACGGTTGTAAAACCCGCCATCAGTGTTTTTTCGGCATGGACTGTAGCACGAGATATACGCTCGGCGCGGGCTTCTTTCAGCACTTGGTCGTCCCAAGAGGTTTCGTTATATGGATGTAGCAATAGGTGTGAATGTCCCTCAATTAGCCCAGGCAATAAAGTGGCATTTTTTAAGTCAATAACTGTTGTATTGGGCGGCAGCTTTTTTTCAATAACTATTTGAAAATCAATGCTTTCTATTTTATTGTCTTTTATTAAAATGCCCTTGTTTTCATACAGCATTTCGCCATCAAAAAGACGGTTTGCTTTTAGATAGGTGTAGTTTTGGGCAGACAATGAAGGTAGGAAAAATAGGAAAAAGAGGTTGGTTATGTTTTTCATGTATAGATTTTTTATTGAAACACATAGGCACATAGGACACATAGTTTTTATTTGCCACGGGTTCGGAGATTAGGGAAAAAGACTGAAATGTCGTAGCTACGCTACTTCGCAAAAGCAAATGCAACTTTCTACCGCAATGTCGTGGCTACGCCACTTTTAAGCTAAGGCTTTGTCTTCAAAAGTGGCGTAGCCACG
>JAYVKQ010000620.1:0-2257 GCA_043768285.1 Saprospiraceae bacterium
CCCAAAACAATGTAGCCAAATTGGGTAATACCTTGAAGGGAAAACTCTATGCCGTCTATCGCATAGGCTCACTCGTGCAGCGCATGACAGACGCAGGCACTTTCAATACCGACGAGGGCAAAAAAATTGTTTATACCACCGCTTGGGATATTGACAACAAAGACAAAAGCCTCATGTTAGATAAAGGTATCGGCGACAAATCAAGCGGCATTTTTGAAAAAGGGAATTGGGTGTTGGAGCTGTGGTTTGAAGAAAAAAACAAAGGCGATGCCTATAAATTGGCAGCCACAGCGTTTGTTATCAATTAATAAAAAGTGGTTTAAACAACCCAAAAGCTGCCTAAACCACTGTATAAAGTATATTATGTCCTTGAAAAAATCCTAAAATACTGAGGGGGTCTGATAATTATCTTTCGCCAGCAAAAGCGTCCGCGCCGCGATTAATACGCACTGTAAAAGTACAACCATCGCAACGCTTTTCGCCTGTGAAGCGGTAATATAAATTTGCATATTTATCAACAACCGCTTTTTGCATCAACTCACCGTTGACGACCATATAGCTTTCTGTCAATTCTAATTTAAAGCCTTTATCATAGGCACTTGTAATGAAATCATTGCGCAATTCTTCTTCGATTTTCAAATTGGCATAACGCTGTTCAGCTGTCAAAGAGTTGCTTTCAGAGTATGTATAATTTGTTCTTGACACAGGTTCTTTCAACCCTTTACTCGTTACTTTTACATCGAAAGGCATTTCATAACCGTAAGCAGAAGCCGTGAGTGCATCAATAGCATTTTGATATTTTGGATAATCTTTCGATGCGATAGTTTTGCCGTTTAAGACAAGGCTTTCTACATCACCATTTTTGAGGGTTAAAGTCCATTTGTTACCGTCTTTTTCGCGTTCAACCACTTGTTTGATGTCTTGGGTAGTCGTAACAATGGTTTGTGCAAATGTGGCAAGTGAAGCAAGCATAAAGCCTGCAAGTAGTAATTTTTTCATTGTGAATAACATTTATAGTTTTCTAATAGTTTAAATAACAAGATTAGGGTATTCAAAAAATGTGCTATTTTTTCACATACAATAAAAATGAAATATCTTAAAATGATAAAAATGGCATTATTTTAAAGACTTTGTAACTTTATTGCACATATAAGCCATTGGTTATTAAGGCTTAATACAGCTTGTCGTTTTTAGGCTGATGTATTTGAATAAAAATCTATTTTTTTTTGAGTTTTTTTTTAACTTTGCAGTTGAATTCCACGTTTAAAGGAAAATAAATGTTTCATTATATCGTCTAAAACATTAAAAATACTGAGGGGGTACTCGACATACTCCTCGTCAGCAAATTAACGATAGTCACCTATATTTTTTGTATGAGAAAAATTCCTTTGGATATTGTCGGTCTTCAACCGAGTATGACGCAAACCCACAACTATGCGGTAGTATTAGGGGAAAGACACGGAAACCGCCGTTTACCAATTATTATTGGCGCTTTTGAAGCACAAGCCATTGCCGTAGCCGTTGAGCGCATGTTGCCCAACCGCCCTTTGACGCATGACTTATTTAAAAATACCCTTGATACCTTTCGCGTAGATTTGAAAGAAGTGATTATTAGTAATTTGTTGGATGGCGTTTTTTATGCCCGTTTGATATGCGCCCGTGATGGCGAAAGCTATGAAGTAGATTCTCGGACAAGCGATGCTTTAGCGATGGCGGTTCGTTTTAACTGCCCGATTTATACATTCGAGTTTATATTAGAAGCAGCAGGTGTCGTTTTAGAAGAATCGGAAGAAGCGTCTAAAAAAGCCGCCAATGCACCCAGTCGTACTACCGCAGCAGCTATTACAGGTAGTCGTGCCTCAGACAGCAAAGGGCAATTAGCCCATTTAAGCCTCGATGAATTGAACCGTATGCTCGATGAGGTATTGAACAATGAAGATTATGAGCAAGCCGCGCTCATTCGAGATGAAATTAAAAAAAGGAAAGGATAAATTATAATGGATAATGGATAATGGATAATGGACAATGGATAATATTTCCATTGTCCATTGTCATTTAGGATAACTATAATCTATCAACTATCATTAGTATTCAAAAGATTTTGTTTTAAAAATAAAGTATTGATTTTCAATAATTTACAATGCTTCTCGACAAAGGTTCAGCAATTCCGTATATGGAAAGAATCACTCAATTTTGGGCTTAAAAAGCGCATGGACAGATTGATAAATAAGATTCATAGAAATACAATCAGATGTTT
>JAYVKQ010000621.1:0-3399 GCA_043768285.1 Saprospiraceae bacterium
CATTTGCACCAGCAAACCCACCGTTGCCATCACTCGCACCCGCACCCGATAAATATAATCTCCCATCTGGTCCAAAAGCCAATGAAGCCAATAAAAAACTGGCTGGCAGATTGATTTGCCCTAAGTAAATGACATCAACACTGTTGTTGCTGTTAAATACGGCTTTGTAAAAATGACCAGAATTAGTAATGATATAGCCATTGCCATCAAAGTCAAACACTAAGTCACCGCCACCATTAGTCCCATTTATTTGAGGAGCCGCAGAAGGATAGTACGTTACAGGAGTTAGTAAAGCCGAAGTGCCACCAAAACCACTTGCAGTTGGTGTATAAGATGCCCAAACACTACCATTATTGCCAATAAAATAACTTTTTTTATCCACAGGATTAAAACCTGCACGATTGTAATTTTGACTACCACTAAAATTTGGTAAATCTACGCCCGTATTATATTGATTACCCGCCGCATCCATGAAATAAAGGGTGTGACCAGTGGTAGCACTCGTTCTTTTAACATAATAAAATCTATCATAGGTTGTATCCAACGAGTAGCCAAAAGCACCCACCGTGAAGTCAGTACCTATTTGTGTGCTACCATATGTACCATTAAGAGTATTCAATATCCTAATTTGCTGGTCAGAATATGTAGTGGCATTAGGACCTGATAGAGAATATATATTTGTACAACCACAAGCTGGAGAGTTGGCAGCATAACGTGCAATTATAACGGTATCCCTTGACACACACGTACCAAATGTAATTGTCCACACTAATGTATCACTACTATTAGCACTCAAACCCGTTACAGTTGCTATTGGGTTCGTATTGGAGGAAAGTACTGCCCCTTTTGTCGCGCCTATAAAAGACCACTGACCTAAACCAGGAGAAGGCGTATTGGCAGCTAAGGTAAACGATGTACCGCCCGAACAGTTGATTTGGTCAGCACCCGCGCTCGATGTCGAACCATTCGCGTTTGTGATAATAACATCATCAGGCGCAGACGTACACGCACCATTTGATACAATCCATCTTAAAGTAGCCGAACTACCTATCAACACACCTGTAACAATTGTATAGGGGTCATTGGGTGAAACTATATTAGCAGTGCCACTGATGACTGACCAAGCACCCGTCACGCCTGCGGGTAGTGCCGCCGCGTTCATATTAAATGTACTATTACCGCAATTATTAATATTTAAACCAGCATTTGCCGTTACCGATGGCTTATTCGTAATTGTTAATTCGTCAAAAGCCGAACATGAGCCATTATTGACCGTCCAACGCAAAACAGCCGAAGTGCCTACTGGAACACCCGTCACATTGGTTGTTGCACTATTTGCTGAACCAATTGTCGCAACTCCACTAACCACCGACCATGTGCCAACATTCGGCGCACTTACTGCCGTTGCTGCCATTGTAAAGCTCCCATTATTACATTTATCTTGGTCAGCCCCCGCTACTGGTGTAAATACCGTATTCAAAAAGACGGTAGTATTAGCCGTGATGACTGACCCACAATCAGATGTAAATGAAAATGTATATAAACCCGCCATTGCAGGTATAGCAAAATTGATGGTCGGATTTTGCAATGTTGAGGTAAAACCATTAGGACCCGACCAGCTATATGTACCGCTACCCGTATAAGTAACAGTTGATGCTAATTTTATCGCACTACCTACACAATAAGGTCCGTCATTGCTCGCAGATACTGAGGGGGTCGGTCTTATCACAACTGTTGTCGTATTTGATACAGAGCAGCCGCCCGATGTATAAGTAACCGTATAAACACCCGCATTTGAAGCACTGGCGTTAGAAATCGAAGGATTTTGAGCATTACTTAAAAAACCATTCGGTCCCGCCCAACTCCATGTACCACTTGATGTACCCGTTCTACTACCCGTTAAATCTATATTACCAGTAGGGCAAACGGGCGAATTACTACCCGCTGCCACCGAAAAAGCCGGTATATTGTTTCTTATTATAACATCATCAAAAGCCGAACATATACCGTTGCTTACTGTCCAGCGCAAGGTTGCCGTGCTACTTGACGGCACGCCCGTTACAGTTGTATTGTAGCTTGACGGTGTTGTGATACTCGACGTGCCCGATACTACTGACCAAATGCCTATATTTGAAGAAGCAGGTACATTACCTGCCATTGTAAAACTGCCGTTGTTACACTGTGTGATATCCCCACCCGCGTTTGCCGTAGGAGCTGGATTAACAACTACTGTTGTATTGGCTGCCTCAACATCACCACAATCAGACGTGAACACAACCGAATATGTGCCAGCCATAGCCGCCGTTGCCGAAGGTATTGATGGGTCTGCAACGTTTGAACTAAATCCGTTAGGTCCTGACCAACTATAAGTACCCGTACCTGAATATATTACTGTCGAGTTCAAGTTGATAGTACCCCCTACGCAAACTGGACTTACCATAGCAGCCGTTATTGTAGGTGGCGATTTTAAACTAACCGTTGTTGTCGCTGATGCCGAACAACCACCCGACGTATAAGTCACTGTATAAATACCCATTTCGGAAGCCCAAACAGGATCAACTGTTGCCGACTGACCCGATCCTGAATAAAAAACTGGTCCACTCCACGACCATGTGCCTGACGAAAAACCTGTGCGGTTGCCCGTCAATGTTACGGCACTGCCTGGGCAAACGGGTCCATTATTAGTAGCTGTGACTGTAAAAGGAGCTGATGTAACCGTTAGCGTTACCGCATTTGAAACACGCCAATTCGGACTATTAGTAGGGCGCGCCAAGCGCACATAATACGTTGTTTGAGATATTGTTGGTGGGTCATATGTTTCGCTATTTGAATTTGGCACATCAGTCCAAGTTGCTGCGTTATATATATTTGAGATTGTGCTATATGCCCATTTATATTCAACACTGCCCGCAGCGAAACCCGAGGCAAATGTTGCATTCGTTAAACTATTAGGGTCATAAGAACTACAACCCGTTTGGTTGCTATTGATAGTGCCAGGCACAAACGTCAATATCGGCTCCATATACATCGAGTACACGATATTACTCGCCGCTCTTGTATTACCCGTTACCCATGTAAAATTGTTAATATTAGAAAAATTGACTTGCCCAGCCGCATTGGTATTGGCAAAGCTGATACCCGTACCACCTATATTACTATTACCACCTGTTAACCTTAAAATGCCTGTGGGTGATGTCGGTGCTGTATTCGTACTCAATGTCGTTGGAGTACCTAAGCTTCTTGAGTTACTTGTATTAGTTTGTACCCATTCTTGATTAGTAGAACTCGTACCATCCACATCTAAAGCAGTTACCGATATACATGGTACAGTAGTTAATGTTGTCGTTCCAGCAGTATAAAAGAACACACGCCATTCTATATAGCCCGACGAGTTAAGTG
>JAYVKQ010000622.1:0-2154 GCA_043768285.1 Saprospiraceae bacterium
TTTGTTTTCACACCTTGGCAGAACGGGGGGGGTGTTTTTGATTTTCTTTTTATAAAAATTTACAATTTTTTATAAAAAGAAAATCAAAAACCTTCTTGAATTTTATAAATTTTTGAAGTGCCAAAGTAGAATTAAACTGTATTGTCGAATTCATTCGACACAGTATGCCATGTTTCGAATGAATTCGACACTACATAAAAAAGCGAATAATGAACTACTTCACTATTCGCGTACTTTATAAATTAATATATAAACTTGCACTATTGCGCAATCATCAACTTCTCAGTTTGAATACCATCAACTGTTTCTACGCGCACCATATAATAGCCTGATTTAAGGTCATTTGTGCGGAGATTGAGCCATTGCATACCTTTTGGCATAGTACCAAAACGCTCATTCTTCACAACTTGACCTGCTAAGTTCAATATTTGAATGTTAGCGTCACTATCTTGTTTCAAATTTAATTGCACGTTGATATTGTCGCTCGCAGGGTTAGGTGAAATGGCAGCATCACCTTTTTGTATGTTGCGACTCAATAAATTAGAAGGGCTATCGCTCAATAAGCCTGTAACGGCTTTCAAAGGGAATGTACCGCCGTTTGATAAAACCACATATGGCTCAAAAGCAGGTTTGAATGGCGTGGGAGTGCCCGTCAAAAAGCCTGTTGCCATAACGATTGCCGTCTTACCTTTCCAATAGTCAATATTCAAATCATAACGCGCTACTACTGTGCTGTTATTGTTGGCAGGTGTTACACCCAAACGATACGTTGCACTGGCTGGCACGCTAATATAGGTACTGAACTTGCTGTATTCTGTGTTTTTGAAAACCACATTTGCGCCTGCCAATATATCAACCGTAGGGGCATCGGGGCTTCCGTGGAAAAAATTAATATCCACGTTATTTGGATTGGTAGAAGCCATGCGTCCTGCGTCTGAAAGGGCAATACCGAATGGACGAGCTGCATCGCCTACAATTCCGTAAGCGACAGCAATATAGGTTTTGCCGCTATCCAAACGGACAGGAATAGTCGTAATAGCATCAGAAGCTGAGCGGCTTGTAGCAGGGGCAATAGCAACATTGATGGTTACACCCGCAGGAACAGGGATGTACGGTGTCGCTGTGCGAAAGGCGAAATCGTCTAATAATTTAGTGCCATTAGCGTAAATATCAACCGTTGGTGTCGGTGAATTGTGGATAAATTGGATATTGGCTGTATTGGTTCCGACTGGGGCAGCAGGTACTTGTAGTGCTTTGAGTGGGAATGTACCACCATTTGAAAGCGCAACCCAAGCCTCAAATTTATTCTCTGGGTCTTGGCTACTCAATAAGCCACTGGCGAAAACAACTGCCGTTTTGCCTTGCCAAAAGCCCAAATTGCCTTCGTAACGCGCAACAACAGTGCTATTAGCACCCGCAGGTGTTACCGTCAATTGATAAGTGGCGTTTGCTGGTACATTTACATAAGGCATCGTACCGCGTGCAAATGTGCCATAGGCTGTATTACCAAACACGACATTGCCGCCTGTCAAAATGTCCACATTTGGGGCATCAGGTGCTCCATGAAAAAACGCTAAACCGACATTGGCTGGTGCGTCAGATGTTTCTACTCCCATGTCCGTTACAGCCAAACGGAAAGGGCGCGTTGCATTGCCCACTATACCATGAGCAACAACGACATACCGCTTACCAGCAGTTAAAACGACAGGGAAATTAGCTACTGTATCTCTGGCTGTAGCACTTGTGAAAGGAGCAACGCCGACGTTAATCGTTACGCCAGCAGGAACATCAATGTAGGGCGTGGCGGTGCGAAAGGCAAAATTGTCAAGTAATTTGGTGCCATTGGCATAAATATCAACGTTTGGGTTGAGCGGGGCATTGTGAATAACTTGTAGGCGGGCAGTGCTTTGACTAAAAGCGAAGACAGGCAACATAAGGGCTGCCATTAACAGTCGAATAATTAGTTTCATGAATTAGGTAAAGATTAAATTGAATAATTTTGTTTAACAAATAGATTAAATAAACCACTAAACGTTAAACAAAATGCTTTTATTAAAGAACTGGTTGCGTAATTAACTATATGGTTATCAACGTTTTATGAAATATGCGAAACACGATTTTAGAATATTTTTTGCATCTAAAAGCCTAATAATC
>JAYVKQ010000623.1:0-8613 GCA_043768285.1 Saprospiraceae bacterium
TTTGAAGCATTTTTGAATTGCATTTATGCCCTTAGGCTCTCAATATGGACATTATTATCTAACCAACGAACAAAAATAATCAAATTCAATGCCTAAATAACCTTTTTGGGGTATTATTTCTATTTTATTTCTTGTAATTTTGCATTTTCATCCAAAACGTGACAAGCAAATTATGCGCTCTTTGTCTGATTATCAACATATTTTTCAAAAATATTTAGATAAAAACACTTTTACACAATCGCCCGTCGAGTTGTACGAGCCTGTCAATTATATACTCGCTTTGGGGGGTAAAAGACTGCGTCCCTTGCTCGTTTTGATGGGTTGCGAACTCTTCAACAGCCGCTTGCAAAAAGCTCTGCCCGCTGCCTTTGCGGTAGAGGTTTTCCATAATTTTACGCTCTTGCACGATGATATTATGGACGCTGCCCCCTTACGACGCGGCAAACCAACTGTGCATCACAAGTATGGTATCAACACAGGTATTCTATCTGGCGATGTAATGTTGATAGTTGCCTATCAATACCTTACACATATAAAACCCAATAATAAGGTGGTCAAGCTCCTGCGCATTTTCAATAAAATGGCGCAAGAAGTCTGCGATGGACAACAATTGGATATGAATTTTGAGAACCGAAACGATGTGACAATTTCAGAGTATATCCAGATGATTGAACTCAAAACTTCGGTACTCGTCGCCGCCGCTTTTCAGATGGGCGCACTCATTGGTGGGGCAACAGATATCGAAGCCGAACACCTCTACGCATTTGGCAGAAATGTAGGTATTGCCTTCCAAATTCAAGACGATATTTTAGATACTTTCGGTGACCCCGAAAAATTTGGTAAAAAAGTAGGCGGCGATATTGTGCAAAATAAAAAAACCTATTTGGTCTTAAAATCCTACGAAATAGCCAACGCTACTCAAAAAACAAATTTAGAAAAACTCATGCACACCCCTACCACCAACGAGGAGGAAAAAATATCGGCTGTCAAAAAAATATTCCAAGCCGTGAATGTCCGCGCCGAAGCCGAAAAGGTGATGAATGACTATCTACACATCGCTTTTACACACATAGACGCTACCCCGCTCAGTATTGAGAAGAAAAATTACCTAAAAACGTGGGCGGAGGCACTGATGGAACGACAGGTTTAACATCATTTCAATTCAGTACAGGCTTGCTTTAAGTTGGCACATCAAATAATTTTAATTCCAAGATGGTAATTATACCCATCTAAATCTTTGTATAATCAAGCAAAAAATGTTAATACATTTATTCATATTATTTTTTATACTACCTTTAACCCATCAAATTATACATACAAGACGACCACACTAAAACCCCGTGCAACAAACCGATTTTTCTGAATGCTAACACCCGAAAACACAAACCGATATGGCTTTAAAACATCTCATGAACCTTGCACTCGTGTGTGCCACAACAACCCTGCTGAATAGTCAAATTTTATACGTCAAACCCAATGGTACAGGTGATGGATCTTCATGGATACAAGCAATGGGCGACTTGCGTCAAGCCCTAAGTACCCGTACGTTTTACGACCAAATATGGGTCGCTAAAGGCACTTATACACCTACGCGCTGTACTACTTGCACCGTTAATGACCGTAAAATGGCTTTTGAAATACCCAATGGTGTGGACATTTATGGCGGTTTTGAGGGGACTGAAACCCAACTCTCTCAGCGCAATTGGGCGCGCAATATCACCATACTATCGGGTGATATTGACGACAATAATGATACCACCAATAATAGTTACAACGTCATATACCTACGCAATGTGGGCTACGAAACGGTGATTGATGGGTTTACTATTACACACGGCAACGCTACTTTCAACGATGGCGCAGGCGAACGCTATACCAGTGGAGGCGCAATATTCAACGATGGGCGATTTACGGGTGGTTACGCCAATCCGCTTTTGCGCAATTGCATTTTTACAAAAAATAATGCGAAAGGCTTTGGCGGCGCGGTGTGTAATAATGCCAGTTTTAATGGTTATTGTGAAGCGTATTATAAAAATTGCCAATTTATAGACAACACTTCTACCAATGGTGGTGGGGCAGTCAGCAATATGGGCGTTTTCAATAGCACTAATAAATCCAGCTTTGAATTTTGCCGTTTTATCACCAATTTTAGTAGTAACTCTGGTGCTGCCGTGCTGAATGATGCGCAAGAAGGTCGCTGCGAAAATGCTTTTTTTCATTGTCAATTTATAAAAAATAGAACGGATTTGTATGGCGGTGCTGTCTATAATTTGGGCAAAGGTGGCAACTGCACGCCTACCGTCACCAACTGCCTTTTTTGGGCAAATAAAGCCTTTTCGGCAGCCGCGATGTATTGCTTAGGTTCAGAACAAGGCAACAGCAATCCGCGTATTACCAATTGTATTTTTTATAAAAATGAAGCGCGTACAGGTGGCAGCGTCTATGCCAATGCAGGTGAAGATACGCTCGGCAAACCAACTGGAACGGCGAAACCTGTCATTAGCAACACCATTATTTGGGGTAATGCAGCACCCACAGGACGGGTTTTGCGCAACATAAACGGCACGCCAATATTGACCAATTGCATCGTAGATGCTGATAGTTGCGGGGCTACGCACAGTGGTGTTGGCGCGGGTGTTAGCTGTATTCAAGGCATGATATACAACAAAGACCCACTTTTTGTGGACGCTGATAACGGTGATTTTCACTTATTGCCTTCCTCTCCCGCTATAAATGCGGGGCATAATTTAGTCATAACGAGCCAAAGTGTAACCCTCGATTTGGATAGTTTTCCGCGTATCGTAGGCAATACTGTGGATATTGGTATCTATGAATTTAACCCCGCCATTCAATTTCCCCCGCGTATATTGGCTTCGCCTGATAATGTAACAGCTTGTGCAATGGCACATGTGGTTCTGAAAACCCGCGTGACGGGCTCGCTGCCCTTGTTTTTTCAATGGTATAAAAACGGCGTGGTGATACCGAATGAAACACACGATAGCCTTGTTTTTAAAAATATAAACGCGCTTGATACGGGCATATATACGTGTATCGTGAAAAATGAAGTGAATAAAACAGCTATTACTACCGATGCCGTTGTAAAAGTAAAACCCATACTACCCCTCAGTATCAGCATTGCCGCGCTCTATCAGCCCAAATGCGAAGGGGATACTTTGACCCTTAAAGCCACTTATAAAAATGGCGGCGAAAACCCAAAATTAGAATGGTTGATGAATGGTACGAAGCTCACAACAGGCGATACTTATACTGCCCCAATATTGAGCCGTTGGCACAATTATACTTGCCGACTAACTTCTTCGGAACAATGTGCAACGCCTAATATATTGGTTTCCAACGTATTGAATTTTCCGATTGATACAGCTGCCATAGCGCATATCACACTTACTACTTCTTCAAAAAGTATATGTGCAGGTGAAAAGGTGACGTTTAAAACGACTATTGACAATGGTGGCATGACCCCTCAGTATCATTGGTATTTGAATGGTACTCTTTTAAATAATACTACACCCAATTATGAAACTACAAATTTAAAAGATAATGACCGTATTAAAGCCGTAATGGTGTCTTCACAAGCCTGCGTGACTAATCCAAGTGTTTTTTCTAAAGAGGATACGATTACTGTAAAAGCGCAGGTAAATGTGCAAATTGCTATATCTGCTGACAAAACGGAAACGTGCAAAGGGGATACCATTACCTTAAAAGCCAATGGTACGGGCGGCGGCTTGACCCCTCAGTATCAGTGGCTCATTAATGGTGTTTTGGCTTCCGAAAATTCTCCCGTTTTGAAAAGAACGTCTTTTAAAAATCAAGATATTATCAAAGCGGTTTTAATATCGTCTGAAAAATGTACGGTGCTAAATCCCGCTATATCTGACAGTATTAAAGTATTTATCAATGAACCGAGCGCGCCCAACATTGAGATAAATCTTTCAAAATCAATACTTTGCAAAGGTGAACGTGTAGCGTTTTTGGCTTCTGGCAAAAATCTGGGTACAACCCCTCAGTATCAATGGTATTTGAATAATAAAAAATTGGATTGGTCGCAAGTGAGTTATGCCACGGATAGTTTGCGCATAGGTGATGTCGTCCATGCTACTGTCAAATCGTCAAGTAGTTGTGTGACAACTACTCAAGCTATTTCCAATTTGATGATACCCCGTGTGCGCCTTTGCCTTGCGGGGCAAGCATATACAGACCAACGCATTATCGTCTATCCCAACCCGACAAATGATGCGCGGGTAAATGTTGGTTTGGTCAATCTTAAAGGCGCAGTGCGCATTGAGTTGTTTACCCAACGTGGTCAGTTATTATTGATAAAAAATGTTGAAAATGTGCAAGAAGATAAGGAAGTCAATCTCGAAATGAGTGAATTGGCAAACGGTCTATATATCGTTCGGGTGACGAATGGGGATTTTGTCAGTTTTCAGAAGTGGCTTGTAGCGCGGTAAATTTAAACGACCATTAAACACCTTAAATTTCATAATAATTCAATTGCATCACTACGTGACTAAGCAAATTCGTTGATACTTGTTATAAACATTTTGACTTTATCGGGTCAGTAAAATCCTGCACTATCCCGTGTCTCGTTAGAGACAACATGTTTATAACAAGTACCAAAACCCAAAACTTGCTTAGTCACGTAGTGACGTAATATAGTTGTTGTTAAACTTGAGAGGTTTCATGTTCTACACCCTATTGATACACCAAAGCCTCTTTTTGAAGCAATTTTACATCATTTTCTAAACGTTTCACGCTATTATCAAGGGCATATAGTTCTTTCTTAAAATTATGCTCAATTTGCTTTATGGCATCAAGGAAAATGGTACGTTTTGGATGCTTTGGTTGGTCATATTCGGAAAAAAGTTTTTTTCTAAATGCCTCTGCCTCATCTTCATCTTCAAGTAGAAACAAATGCTCTAATTTTTTGCGTATATCACTGTCTTTTGTAGCGCGAAAAACGGTGAGTTGAACTTGTGCTTTGTCCAAGTCAGGTGGCTGGAAGCCTTCGGGTACTTTTAGAAATTTTTCAGTACCCATATAGAAACGGTTGCCACCTTCTTCTGCATAAATGGGCAGTTCAACTAATTGAAATTTGCCTAATTTGATGTACTTATAGACAAATTGGCGACTTACGCCTTCTATTGTGCAATATTCTTTTACGGTCATCAACATGGCGAATGATGTTTACTTTTTCAGCTTCAAGTTCTTTTCTGGTCTTAGTCGGTTTGTCCATTTTCGGTGTATGTTTTTTACCTAATGGAACAAAGGTAAATAATGGTTGTCAATGAGTCAACCATTATGTATTATTTGTAATATTTTTTGAAAAAAATTTGTAATCCTTAATCAAACGTCTAATTTCGTAGCTGTATTTACAATTTGAACAATTCACCTTTATTTATTCATTTAAAAACAACTTTAATTATGGCAACTTTAGACAATCCGAATAACTACACAGACCCTTCAACTGTTTCTGTTGTGCCTACGGGTAACAAATGGGGTTTGATTATAGGTTTAGTGGGTATCGTTTTATCTCTCCTATTCACAATGACAGGTATGATAGATTATACTGGTGCAAAAAGCAATTGGCTATCAACGACCATTAGTTATGGTGCATCTATCGCACTCATATATATGGCATTGAAAGCACATCAAAATGAAGACTTAGGAGGTTATCTGACCATCGGACGCGCTGCCAAAATGGGTGCGTACTTGGGTTTGATAAGCGGCATCTTGGTAGCCGTTTATACTTTTGTTTACTTCAAATTTATTCAGCCCGACTTTATGAATACCATCATGGAGGGAGCTATTAATAATGCAGAAGACAAAGGGCAAGACCCCGAAGCTGTTAAAAAAGGTATGGAAATGATGAGTTGGATGTTTAACCCTGGTGCAATGGCGTTAATGGCTTTCTTAGGTTCTATTTTGATGGATACTATTTTTGGGCTAATCATTGGTCTATTTATCAAAAAAGACCCACCACGCCCATTTTAAGATTTTAGACAACCACAATATATGAAACAAATCATAGTAAAATATGGTACAATGGCAGGAGTTACGCTCATCGGGTATCTCCTGCTTTTTTACTTTTATGACAAAAATATCATGCTCGGCACAAGTGTGCGTTGGAGTGCCTTTTTGATATATGCAGGTTATATGTTTTTGGGTGCCTCAAAAGTAGTGCGAGAAGATTTTCAAGTCGTATTGCGCACTGCGTTTGGTATTTTTATCGTTACCAATGTCTTCTATTATCTCTTTGATTACGCGCTGTTCAATCATTTAGATACATCATTAATCAATATTGATAAAAAAATAATGGAAGACTATTTCGTACCAAACGCCAAAACCATCGAAGAAGCCCGTAACCTCGCAGACGCTATCCGTGATACCGATTATCACGGCTTCGCAGAACTCACTAAAAGTTTTGCAAAAGGCGCGATTGGTGGCTTCGGCTTATCTATTTTGATTAGTTATCTTGTAAAAAAAGTTTAATAGAGTTTGAAGTATAAAGTATGAATACGCATAGTGCGTTAAAAAGCCCCGTTAGGGGTACAACATGGGTAACGGTAAACAACAAATTTCATTTCTCGAAGCCCCGTTAGCATACGTTTCGCTTAAAATTTAGGTTAGTATTTCACTTTTTAAGCCCCGTTAGAGGTACAATATTGGTAATACCCGAGTGAACCCACTTCTCACATCCGCTTTAGGGGCAGGGTTGAGTGGTTCTAAACCCGAAGGGTTTTAATATGAATAACCCCGAATGGGGTTGAATGAGTGGTAAGTTTATTCAATCCTTTCAGGATTGGTGACCACATCGCAGCACTTTTCCCCCAATGCAATTGAGGGTTAGTCACATTAAAACCCTTCGGGTTTAGAACCAATCAACCCTGCCCTAATGGGGCTTCGAGCTTCGGGCTTGCGAAATTTTACCGATATTTCACCCCTAACGGGGGTTTTCAACGTACTATGCCTTTATACTTAACACATTATACTTCATACTTCGATAAAATATGGACATTTCAGTAGTCATACCGTTACTCAACGAAGAAGAATCGCTGCCCGAATTGGAGGCGTGGATTAGGCGCGTGATGGAAGCCAATGGGTTTTCCTACGAAATACTGTTCGTGGACGATGGCAGCACCGATACCTCGTGGCAATTGATAGAAAACTTGCAGAAAGCGAACCCCTCAGTGCATGGCATCAAATTTAGACGCAATTATGGCAAATCGGCGGCACTCAATACCGCTTTCGATAAGACGCAAGGGCGCGTGGTTATCACGATGGATGCCGATTTGCAAGACTCACCCGACGAAATACCTGAACTCTACCGCATGATAGTAGAAGAGGGCTACGACCTCGTGAGTGGGTGGAAAGAAAAACGCTACGACCCCCTCAGTAAAACCATACCGACTAAAATATTTAATTGGGCTACTCGCAAATTAAGCGGTATTCCGAACCTCCACGATTTCAATTGTGGTTTGAAAGCTTACAAAAAAGAAGTAGTCAAAAGCATTGAGGTCTATGGCGAAATGCACCGCTATATACCCGTAATAGCCAAATGGTCAGGTTTCAATAAAATTGAGGAAAAATCGGTGGCACACCAAGCGCGTAAATACGGTGAATCGAAATATATGGGCTGGAATCGCTTCATCAATGGTTTTTTAGACCTGATGAGTATTACCTTTGTCGGCAAATATGGTCGCCGCCCGATGCACTTTTTTGGCACATTCGGGGTCATTATGTTTGTGGTCGGTTTTCTTGCTACTGTATTTGTAGGGTTCAGTAAGTTATACCGTTTATATAGCGAATTGCCAACAGTATTAGTAACCCGCAATCCGTGGTTTTATATATCCCTAACCATGATGCTGATGGGTACGCTACTCTTTATCGCTGGCTTTTTGGGCGAAATGATAGCACGACAATCGCCTACGCGCAATTGGTACGTTGTAGAAAAAGAAATTTAAATTAGTTGATAGTTGATAGTTCATAATATTTTGATATTCAATGCTTTAAGAATGTAATCTATCAACTATAATCTATCAACTATAATCTATCAACTATACACTATCAACTAAAAAGAAATGAATTATACGAAACATACACTACAAAAAATAGAGGAATTGCTCGAAGAAGCGGGCTATACTATTCGCTACGAAAAAGGCAGTTTTCAATCAGGCTATTGCTTGGTGGAGAATAAAAAAATAGCGGTTGTCAATAAGTTTTTTGAAACCGAAGGGCGTATCAATACCTTAGTGGATATTGTGGATAAAGTAGCTCTGGATACTGAGGGGTTGTCTGAAAAAGGGTTGAAAACATACAAAGAGGTGCGGAAAAAGATTGAAAGTTAAGTAAAAGAGGCTATCTCAATAAACCTCACTAAACTAATAAAATATGCTAACACGAATAAGTCAAATTTAAAAACGAATAAGGCTAATTTGGATATAAAAGCCTAAATTATTACATCTAAATTAGAAAAATTCGATTTATCATTTGTGTTATTCGTGTTGGCATATTTTATTCGTTTATCTTATAATAACGAGACTGCCTTAATTTTATTTTTAAGATTTGTAGCTACAATTTCCTAAACTTATAAGG
>JAYVKQ010000624.1:0-5349 GCA_043768285.1 Saprospiraceae bacterium
AATATACTTTTTTTATATGCTTTCTACTTTAAGTTATTCAACGTCAATAACAAAATTAAGATAGGCTTTTGATTTAATGTACTTATCCAAATAATTGTATGTAGCACGGTATGAAGCGAGAGATGTCGGCGAATCACTTATTTTCCTACTATATTCATACTCATGTCTTGCACCGCCTTCCAGATTTTCTATATCAAATGCGTCATCATTATTAAAACCATATTGTGCATCGAATATACCAACTAAAAAAATATTATCTCTATGTTTTTAAGATTGCGCTCAGACAATCCCAAAGTACCGAGATAGTTGTGAAAACCCATGAGAAACTTACCCATATCATAGGCGTATTCATAGGTTTGTTTATCCCAATGCCAATCAATTATAAAATCATCAATTTCTTGTTTTGTTACTTTATTCATCATTGTGATATAAATTTTTAGTTACCCCCTCAGTATTTTTCAAGTTTATCATGCTCCACAGCACTTTTTATACTTCTTGCCACTGCCACAAGGACAGGGGTCATTTCTACCGATTTTAGGGTCTGTTCTGACAGGTACAAAATTAGGTTCTGATTTATCAAAATTTGGTAACGATTTTCCTATATTATCAAATCCATAGTGTTCTTCAAAGGGCTTAAATTCTACTACTTGTTTGTCATTGTATGCGAAATCTATGTTTGCAATCAGTTTTTGATACTCTAAAGGATTAGTACTATCCGCTTTTTGCCAATTTTTCAAAAACCCGTTTTTCCAAAGATATGCTTTTAATTCGTAAACAGGTTTTAATAACCGATTAATTACTTCTAAAGCATTTTGATGAACAGTATCAGTTGTTAAGCCAGTTTGATGAAGGAAATCATACACATATGTAGAACCCACAATAACAGCAATATTATTACATAAATATTGTCCAAAAAAGCCAATAAGCGATGAATTATACTCGTCAAAAGATTTATAATCAATAGAATAAATACCCTTTCCGCCTTTTTCTCTAAACCAATATTCTGTCATCAAATCCCATATAGTACCACTCACAATAAAGGGCATTTGTTTTTCCTCATAAGCATAGCGTTTAAAGCTATTGCCCAATATTCTTAGAGTGTTTTGTTTATCTGTATTATAAGCACTTTGCAAAGTATTAGCATCTGGTAAGGGTTTTATCAGCGCATCAATCAACTCGATTTTGTCTTTTTCTTGAAATTTATCCAATTGAAATCTTCTCAAACGGGTAAACAAGGCTTCACTATCAAAATTTCCTGTTTCCTTAAATTTTTGATATTCCACGCCCAATCGGTGGTGATATACATAGAGTGCCAATTCTAAAGCTGGCGCACCTATATAGTCTCCATCATTAACGCTATCATAGTTTTTATCAGCAATTTCTTCTACCCAATCGCCTTTCCCATACAAGGCAATAAGGCGCAAAAGAGGCAAATATGTATCAATATCTCTATCGGGGTCTTCTATAAATTTTTCAAAAGCATCTTTTGCCAACGCTTCATCATCATTATATAGAGCATATTTGAGTAACGTATCATCGAAGTAAATAAATTCATGTGCATAAATAGCTGGTTGTTTCGTTTTTATAACATTTCTAAGGTGCAGATAATCATCAAACCTTTTTTCAGTCATTAAATGGTCTGAAAGTATGAAAAATGTATCCATCATACCTGCCTCCTCAAAGAAATCCAATGTCAAATTGCTTTGTGAAAATGTGGCATTGAAAAAAGCAAACAACGCATCAGTTTCTTTGATACTCTCTGCATATTCGTACCATGCTTCTGCATCAGTAAAAACGTTTTCTTTCATATCTAATAGTTTAAAAACTTTATCAATTTAAAAAATCATTAACCCGCGCCAATGCCTTCGCCAACCCCTCAGTATCCACACCTCCCGCAGTCGCAAAAGTAGGCTGCCCACCGCCACCACCTTTGATGTCTTTTGCCAACTCTTTGACCATATTACCAGCATTCCAATTTTTAGCTTTTGCCAAATCGGGACTGATGCAAATGGTCAATTGTGGCTTATCATTCGAGATAGTGCCAAATACAATGAGGGCATTACCCATTTCCTTTTCAAGATTGGTCGCTAAGGTTTTTATAGCATTGTTATCTGTTAAGCTAATTTGCTTTACTAATAGCTTAATACCTTTATTATCAACGAATTGTGAGCGCAATTCTTTTTGCATCGAAGCCGCTTGCTCGATGTGCATCGCTTCGATTTGCTTGCGCAATGCTTTAATTTCATCTCCTTGTGCAATTGTTTTATCAGCTACATTTTTAGGGTTTTTAAAATAATCTTGAATGCGTTTCAACTCTGCAAATGCTTCGTTCATATAGGCTTCCACAGCATCACCCGTCACAGCTTCAAGGCGACGAACACCCGCAGCAACGGCACTTTCAGCCACGATTTTGAAATACCCAATTTCGCCCGTAGCCTGTACGTGTGTACCACCACATAACTCTCGGCTAAAATCTTTATCGAAAGTAATAACTCTAACCGTTTCGCCATATTTTTCTCCGAAAAGCATCATTGCACCCGTTTTGCGTGCGTCTTCAATCGGCATATTGCGCACTTCTTCGAGGGCAATATTTTCTCTAATCTTTTGATTAACAATCGTTTCTATCATTTTCAGTTCCGCATCCGTGCAGCCTTGGAAATGCGAAAAGTCGAAGCGCAAACGGTTACTATCCACGTTTTGCCCTTTCTGAACAGCGTGTTTGCCCAATACTTGATGCAATGCGGCGTGCATTAAATGCGTTGCCGTGTGGTTTTGAGACGTGGCTTGGCGTTTGTCTTTATCCACCTTAGCTACAATTCTTACATTATTATAAATATTATTAGGAAATCTATCAACAATATGTATTATTAAATCATTTTCTTTTTTTGTATCTAAAACGTTAATAATTTCATCATCAAATTGCAATGTACCAGTATCACCTACTTGACCACCGCTTTCTGCATAAAAAGGGGTAAATTTTAGTACAATTTGATAAGAATTGCCTTTTTTATCTTTGACTGTTCTATGTTTTAAAACCGTAGTATCTGATAATTCCAGCTCATCATAACCTTTAAAAAGGGAATATTCACTTGAAAGATATTTTGAAGTTTCTTCGTCAAACTGGATTATCTCATCCCAATCGCCGACTTGTTTTTCAGCATCTTTTTTAGAGCGTTGTTTTTGCTCAAGTAGTAATTTATCAAACCCTTCAATATCTACATAATAGCCACGCTCTCTTGCTATTAATTCGGTTAAATCAATAGGAAAGCCGCTTGTATCGTACAAGCCAAAAGCAGCTTCTTTCGTAACTAATTTAGAGTTGAACGTTTGTAAAATTAAATTTCCTATCATACAAACATCATCATAATCAATTATACTTTCAGTAGCATTTGGGTAATTTTTCTTATATTCATCTATTGAACCAAAAGATTTCAAATCAGTTACAATTAAATTAAATTGAGTAATTTTTACTATAAAAATATTATTGTAAAGCAATCTCTCATGATGTTCTCTTATATTGTTTTGATTTAGGAGAGATATAAGTCTCCATCCCTTTACATCTTCATGAAAGTTTGATTCTAATATTTTCAAACCTGTCTCTAAAGTGCGTAAAAACGAGCGTTCTTCTTCCAAAATCACCTTTTGCACAAAATCTTGTTGCGCTTTCAATTCAGGGAAAACGTCTTTAAATTCACTTGCCAAAAGGGGTATTAATTTTTGTAAAAAAGGCTCTTTTATATCTAAAAATGAATAATAATAGCGTACAGCACGGCGCAATATCCGACGAATAACGTAGCCCGCGCCACCACTTGAAGGCAATTGTCCGTCCGCAATAGTAAAAGCAACTGCCCGAATATGATCCACGATAACACGCATTGCCACGTCTGTTTTGGCATTTCTATCATAGCTGCCCGTGTATTTTTTACCACTTTCCTTTTCAACCAATTGAATAAAAGGCGTAAAAACATCGGTATCATACGTAAAGCGTTTTTTCTGCATCACCATACACAGACGCTCAAAACCCATACCCGTATCTACGTGTTGGGCAGGTAAAACCACGAGTGAACCATCCGCTTTGCGCTCAAATTGCATAAAAACGTTGTTCCATATCTCCACTACTGAGGGGTCGTCTTGGTTCACGAGTTTTTCACCCGCCACCTTCGCCCGTTCGGCATCGCTACGGAAATCGAAATGTATTTCAGAACAAGGACCACAAGGACCTTGCGCCCCCATTTCCCAAAAATTATCTTTTTTATTGCCGTCTAATATTTGATTATCGGGCAAATATTGTCGCCAATAGTTGCGGGCTTCTTCGTCAGATGCCAAGCCCTCTTTTTCATCGCCACCAAAAACGGTGGCATACAAACGGTCTTTTTCTAAGCCCAAAGTGCCTGTCAAAAATTCCCACGACCAATCAATCGCTTCTTTTTTGAAATAATCGCCAAAAGACCAGTTGCCCAACATCTCGAACATGGTGTGGTGTGTTCCATCAAAACCGACATCCTCCAAATCGTTGTGCTTACCACTCACGCGGAGACATTTCTGCGTATCGGCTATCCGTACTGAGGGGGGCGTACCATTGCCCAAAAAGAAGTCTTTGAACTGCACCATTCCCGAATTGGTAAACATCAAAGTCGGGTCATTTTTCAACACCAACGGCGCAGAAGGTACTATTTTATGGTTTTTTGATTTAAAAAAATCGAGGAACGCTTGGCGTATTTCGTGAGATGTCATATATTTAATTAATTGATTATCAAATCATTGCTCTCTATTAAAAAATCTAATAGAAGTATTTTTTACTTGACATGGGTTGTTTTTAGAAACGGGTAAATCAGAAAAATATAAACCGATTTTATTAGTAATAGTATCGCCATATATTTCAATAAAACCCTCATCAATTTTTTGGGTTGTTAAATAGAGAAATCCTTTACTTTCAACCTCTTTTTTAATACTATCGTAGTGAATTTTATATTCATCACTTTGAAGATAATATTCCATACTTTTGGATAATGTATGAAAATATATTAAATCACTTTTACACGGTTTATGTTTTTTACTAAATGTAATGCCTTTGGTGTCATTATTAGGTATAATTTTATAACCGCGATAATCTAAAATTTCTTTCCTTGTATTTTCATCTGCTTTGAAAATTTCTAACAAATCATCAAATGATAATACATCTGTTATATACCTTTTTTTATAAGAAAGGCAACTACAGAAAATAACTAAAAGTAATATCAATATATTTTTCATAATTATCTTTAAATAAATTTCGCAAAAATAAGCAAAGTAAAAGGCTTTGCCAAATGAAAAACGGAATAAAACCCGTGCCACCGCTCCAAGCGGTGG
>JAYVKQ010000625.1:0-4152 GCA_043768285.1 Saprospiraceae bacterium
ACTTAGTTTACTCTAAGGCTACTCAAGAAAAAAAATAATTAATTGATTATCAATTAGTTATATCGCAATCAGTTCTAACATAGAATTAATCTTTTTTAGTGGCTAATTGTTTTTCCATATCAGCCAGTCTTTTTTTTAGTAATTCAACCTCAGATTTGTATCGTTCTTTTTGTTGACGTTCATCATCTGTAGCCTTAATGGCTTCATCTGTAGCCTTAATGGCTTCACTCGTAGTTTTCAAAGCTTCTTCTTTTGCTTTTAGTGCATCGTTTTTAACTTTCAAAGCTTCTTCAAGTTGTTCATTCACTAATGCAAATTCCATATCTACTTCTTCTTCTAATTGCATATTTCTAATTAAGTCCTCGTCAAGTAATGCAGAATTGAGACGATTGACCATTCGTTCGACTATTGGATTGTCGGTACTACCCGTATATTCTAAAACTTTTTTATCATTAGTCTTGTATTTTACTTGACTAAAAACATCAAGCATTTTTTCCATTTCTGTTTGTGCTACCATGCTTAATCTGGGTATTTGTATCGCATATAAATCATGCGAGAGTACTTCAATAAAATTTTCTTTTGCGTTTATGCGCCTATTTGTCATGGCGTTGTAATAACCTCTAATGACTTTCAAGACGGGCGTTTTAATATTTTTTAAGCGATAGCCTAAGAAATAAATGGTCGTTATAGGTAGATTTAATTTCTCTGTCTTACCTTTTTCATTCGTTATTTGCTCTAATTTTGAATAATGCAATGCTAAATATCGTCTAAATCGGACTAATTCTAATCCTTTTTTACTTTTTTGTAATTCTATTAAAATAACTTTAAACGAACCATCTTTTGTCCTGATTGTGGCTTTAAAATCTATGCGCACAAGGCTTATATTTCCTTTATATTTTGTCGCCATTTCAAGCGGTTTCATTTCTAATGAAACAATGTCTATACTCAAAATGGCTGACAGCATTGCCTTTGCAATATCTAAATCTTCCATCAAATATTTGAACACTACATCGTAAATTGGGTTGGCTATCTTCATCGTGTATGTTTAGACCTCATTAATAAGTTTTGTTGAAACAAAATTAAGTATAATATTTTTATTATACAATTTTATTGATGTAAAAAATGCTCATTTTACCTTTTTATATACACTTTTTAGTTTTTAATATTTAATATATAAAATATTTTATTTTGAAAAATGTGGAAAAACTTGAAAATATGCCCTACTTTTGCTCGTGCATAGTATAATATGTAGTGTCAAATTCATTCGACACAGAACACCATGTGTCGAGTGAATTCGATACAACAGTATTACTAATAAACTATAACCATTCTAAATTGATACTTTTTAACCTACATTTCGGACTAACTTTCGACGATACTGTCTATCCTCTTCCAGATACTGAGGGAGGGCATATTTTTCTTGGCGAAAAGGGATTGATGCAGTTTTTGGAGGCGCATCTCGGTTTGGCGGGGCATCCTTCGCGCATTGAGCATATCCGAACCGAGCAATATCGCCAAGCATTGCGCCGCTATTTGAAGGCAAATCCGAGTGTTTTTTATAAAAACTCGTTTGATGCTGATCAATTAGCCTGTGCAGAAGCTCTCCTACAACGCCGTGACGAATTGCTATTGGCAGGCTATGATTTTTCAAAAAATAAGGATATGCCGCCGCGTTTAAAAGTGCTAACCGATATTGAAAAATCGTTTACAAAAGATAAACCATTGATTGCAGATTATGCAGACCGTTTTGAGGCAATATTGCAAGCCGTGGCTGATAAACATATACCCGTTGCGTCTATATCTGTGCATGAACCTATGCACTTGCTACCCCCTCAGTATTTGCGGCTTTTTGAGATTTTAAAAATTAAAAATATTGAGATAATATCACCACAAGTAGCTGATAATGAGGTAATTATAGAAAATAATGATTTGCATATTTTCCAACAATTTGTAGATAATAAACTACCGCGAGGTGAGAAATATGCCCTCCAAAATGATGGTTCAATAGCCTTTGTAGAAGCAACACGGGATACTGAAGCTGCCGATTTTATCGCCCGCGTATTGGCTCGAAATGGTGACTATCGCCCGACTTTTCTCATTCCAGACAAGAGTAGGGTATTAGATGATGCGTTTATCCACAACGGTTTACCTGCCTTTGGTTTGCCGTCTTCGTCATTAGGCCGCCCGACTTTGCAGTTGCTAAAATTGGTAACGACTTTCCTGTGGCGACCACTTGACCCATATAAAGTTCTCGAATTTGTCACCATGCCCACCAAACCGTTGGACTATGATTTGGGTACTGTCATAGCTAATGTAATGTCGCAACGCCCGGGTATCCACAGCGAACAATGGTGGATAGAAATCAACCGTTTTTTTGATGATTTGGAACAGCGGGCTTTGGCTGATGTGACGATAGATTTTAAAAAAATAAAAGAACAATACGAATTTTGGTTTGATAGACCCACTTTTGATATTGAAAAAGCTGCGCCCAAAGAGGATATTATCGCCATTTTTAATTATTTGAGAGAGTGGGCAAGTGCTGAATTTGAGGCAGGTAATAGTAAAAATACGAGTTTAATTGTGTTGAGCGAGCAAGCCAAACGGGTGCAAGAGTTTTTGGAAGAATTGCCCGAAGCCGATAAGTTTTTAAACTACTTGGAGTTGGAGCGCATCATCCGCACCATATATGAACCCGCACCCGTTCAGCCTAAGCCATGCGAAGTGGGTTTTTATGATTATTTTCATAAAGAAGGCTGTTTGAGGCAGACTATTGACCGTTTGGTATGGTGGAATTTTACGGATACTGAGGGGGTGCATTTTTTCAGTCGTTGGTATAAAGATGAATTGCAATATTTTGATAATCAACAGATTAAACTGCGCTCTCCGCAAGATGAAAATGCTTTAATGTTGTGGTATCGCATACAACCTATATTGCGGACACGCCAGCAAATCGTCTTTATTTTTCCAAAAAAAGTTAATGGTTCTGATGCTGCCGAACACGCTTTGATGAGCCATTTACGCGCTTGTTTTAGTAATTTTGAAGAAAATATTGTGCATATAAAAGATGGAGAAACGGCGGCATTTGAAACGCTTTTAGAATTGGATACCCCTCAGTATCTGGGCTTAGATTTTCATCGTCTGGGAAAAAAACAAGCGCAAATTGAAGTCTATAATGCCCAACTCGCCCAACGTGAACACGAAACTTTGACGAGCCTTGAAGCCTTGTTTTACTACCCGCACCAATGGGTATTTAGGCATAAAGCGAAGCTATCAAAATCAGCCATATTGAGTGTTGTGCGAGAAAATACCTTGAAAGGCAATATCGCCCACCGCTTTTTTGAACTGGTTTTGAAAGAAAATTTCCAATATTGGACGCGCCAAGATGCTGATAAATGGGTGGACGAAAACAGTAAAAAACTATTCCAACGCGAGGCTGCAACATTACTCATGTATGGCTACGAACCCGAGCGTGTGCAACTTGTCAGGCAGCTTAAATATGCCATTTGGACGCTTATAAATTTTATCCGTTTTAACAAATGGGAAGTCGTTGGCACGGAGGAAAACTTGAAGGGGACTTTTGGTGATACGCCCGTAAAAGGTAAGGCAGATGTCGTCTTGCGCAGAGGCAGCGAATATTGTGTTTTAGACCTCAAATGGAGTGGACACAGCTACCGTGAACGCCTTATCAAAAACGGTGAAGACCTCCAACTTGTGATGTATAGCCGCCTACTCACCGAAGAAGATGATTGGGCACACACTGCCTATTTTATCATCGAAAATGCAAGACTAATAGCGCGTAACACATTGGCATTCAAGGATATAAAGGCGTTGTTGCCAGATGTGGATGCCTTTGATATGAATGCTTCGATTTGGGAAATGATGTTGAAAACTTACAATTGGCGCATCGCTCAAATTGGCAACGGTAAAGTAGAAATCCGTACAGAAATGACAGCAAAAGAATTGGAGGAAATATATGGTGATGAGTTGTTGGATGTTCTGGAAATGAAATCAGAAGATGCGAAGTTTGATGATTATCGGACGTTGATTGGCTTAATAACTTGATATGGATTTTAAAAATTTCGAATAGTGGTTTAGGAAACTGATTTTGAATTGTTTTAGATTTTTTTTGCAAAAAAAATCTAAAACAATTCA
>JAYVKQ010000626.1:0-14863 GCA_043768285.1 Saprospiraceae bacterium
ACTTAGTTCTAATACTCTTTTTGATTTCGCTCCCATTTGTTCTATTTTTAGAACTATCTAACGAAATTTATACCCGCTTATTTCATTCTTCATGCACTACCACCGATTTCTCCGTCTTCTCCGATGGTCTCTTTCTCTACGGTCCCGTCTTTCGCTTCTATAATCATCATATCGTCTAAAACGCACGCCACATAGAGCCAATATGCCCATCAAAATAGCTCCCGCGATAAGCAAAGGCAGGAAAATAATACCCAATATAATTAAAGCAATAACGCCCAGACAGCCGATACCTAAGCCAAAATGTCGCCGTCTGTGCCAAAGCCTGTATGTACCATATGCGCCCAAGCCAAGACCAGCTGCCTTCCAAAAGCCGAAAACGTGTTGTGTGGTTTTCAGTAATGCTGCTGAATGTGCAAAGTCAAGTACGAAAGAAGTGTTGAGCATAAAGACGATAACCAAGCCTAAAAATAAAGATAATTGCTTTTTCATGTGTTAAATATTTAAAATGAAGTGAATAACGCTGTTCCGTTGTGGGTGATTGCGCTCAACGGAACAACGTTCCGTTGCACATTTCTCAATTGAGGTTGTTGGGTAATGTGTAATTAATAAGTTGGGCAAAATCCTGAAAGGATTAAATATGAATAGAACATTTAATAAAGAAGCGTATTAACTCCGAAGGAGTTGAATATCAATCACTTAGACATTCTCATTCAACCCCTTCGGAGTTGGTATATCTATACATTTATTGTTCTATTCCTGTTCAATCCCTTCGGGATTAATGTTCAATAATTCGATTATGCTGATTTTATAGTGTTGTTAGACTTGTTCAAATATTATTTTTCTTTATTCAAAAAAATGAATGTCGCGTCAAATTCATTCGACGGGCGCGACAACATCGAATAAATTCGACGCGACAAAGGTTTTTCACATGGCGAAAAGTTATTTTTGAATAAGTCTATTGAACTATATATTTTTGACATTTTTATACCACTTTACCCCTATTTATTCCAGTGTTTTTTTAATTTTGTCGCAAATTTTTTTTTCAAAAATAATATATACGAATAAAGAGTTATTGCACATAGACAAAGCATTACTCGATACTAATTACTCATTACTACAATATTATGGCAAAACGCAATGTCGCGCTGGTCGCAGGAGGGTATTCAGGCGAATATGTAATCTCAATTGGTAGTGCAGCTATTGCTGCGCTGCACATCAACCCACGCAAATACAATGTCTATAAAATCATCATTACCCGTGATAAATGGTATTATGAAAACCCCAATGGCGGCGAGGTTTTGGTAGATAAAAGTGATTTTTCGCTTAAAATTGGGCGCAAAAAGATAAAATTTGACGTAGCTTTGATGATCATCCACGGCACACCAGGCGAAGATGGTAAGTTGCAAGGTTATTTCGATATGTTGGGCTTACCTTACACATCATGCGATGCCATTACCTCCGCTTTGACGTTTAATAAGCGATGGACGGTGGCAACGGCAGCGTTTAGTGGCATCAACGTGGCGCAATCGGTACACCTGTTAAAGGACGCCCCCCCCCCTATTAGTAGCATTACAAATGCTTTGACTTTCCCTGTTTTTGTCAAACCCAACAACGGTGGGTCGAGTATCGGCATGAGCCGTGTTACAAAAGCGGACGATTTAGAAGAAGCCATTGCCAAAGCCTTCAAGGAGGACGACCAAGTGCTGGTAGAGGAGTATATCAAAGGGCGCGAATTTACGGTAGGCGTGATGCGCACAAAGGGCAAATTAGTGGTGTTACCCATATGTGAAGTCGTTTCGAAAAAAGCTTTTTTCGATTATGAAGCGAAATATCAAGGTGCGAGTGAAGAATTGATACCCGCGCCAATTGATATTAAACATAAAAAAACGTTGGAAGAAACGGTAAAAAAGATATATCAAGTATTTAATTGCAAAGGTATTGTCCGAATTGATTTTATTTGGAACGAAGAAAAAGATGTACCTTATATGCTCGAAATCAATACCGTGCCTGGGCAATCGCAGAACAGTATTGTGCCACAAATGGTTAGGGCAATTGGTTGGACAATGCAAGAGTTTTACACGCGGCAGATTGAAGAATGTTTTCAAAATTAAAAAAATTAAATGAGCAATATATTAGCAAGTATCAAAGGATTTGGTAAAGAATTGTGGTATTTCTTTTCAAGCCGCTTATTTTGGGGCAGCTTTGGCAAAATGCTGGGTATCGTCAGTGTGTTACTGCTGATGACGTTCTGGATGTTACAATGTTTCACCAATCATGGGTCATCTCTCAAAGTAGGCAACTACGTTGGTAAAAGCATGAAAGAAGTGACGCGATTGGCTGATGATAATGATTTCACATTGGTTGTAACAGACAGCGTTTATCGAGAGGATATGCCCGCCGATATGGTTTTGGAGCAAAACCCCGCACCCAATTCGGCGGTGAAAGAAGGGCGTACCATATATATAAAGATTACGACCAATAAAGGGAGTATGCAAAATCTGCCTGACTTGGCTGGGCGCGACCAAATCGAATTTTATACCGAAACCATTCGCGGCATGGGTATCAAAGTAGGGCGCATTGATACCCTACCCGACCCCAATTTGGCAGATGGTACGATTAAACAAATCCTTTGGCGCGGACGAGATATTACCAAAGAATTAGGAAAATTCGCCATACCGCAAGGCAGTAGTTTAGATTTTGTGATTTCGAAGAAAGAAAACAACAGCAGAGATGTGCCAGCCTTTATCGCAGGAGGTAAATATATGAGTTATAGTGATTATATAGCACTCCTCACGATGTATGATTTGGCAGTGAAGCAAGTTATATCTGACCCCTCAGTATCTGACGAGGGTTCGGCATATGTCATAAAGGTATCCCCGGGCGTTGGGAACGAATTGCAAAAAGGCGACTCAGTTATTGTTTTTATAACTCAAAACAACCCTGCGGCTACACGCACCGACCAGTTTGATAATCAATAATGTGAAGCGTATTTGATTGATATACAAAGATTTACGATGAAAATAATAGGTTAGACAGCAATTACAAAGATAGGCAAAAGGTGTTTGTGCATTGGCTTTCACATCCGAAGGGCGATTGAAATCGTCATTCACAACCACAATGACCAAATGCCTTTTCTGCACATAGATTAAATTGCTAAATTTAGATAGCGTTACTGTATAAGATTATACATTTTCCATTGTCCATCATTAGTGTTCAAAAGATTTTTTTTAAAAAATAAAGTATTGATTTTCAATATTTTACAATGCTTTTCGACAAAGGTTTAGTAAACTGAAAATTATTTTTTTTGAAAAAAAAATAATTTTCAGTTTACTAAACCTACGCACGAAACATTTTTAAGCTATTTACCAAAATCTTTTGAACACTAATAATTGTCCATTCATTAAAATCATCTAAAACTAACTACTATGAAAAGAAGGACATTTATCAAAAAAAGTTTACGCACTATACCCGCAATTGCATTGTCATCTGGCTTTTTGCAATCGTGTGGCGACAGTGAAAATGTAAAACCAAATGGCAAATCGGTCATAGTAGTGGGTGCAGGGATAGCGGGATTGGCGGCGGGTAAAAAACTGCGCGATAAAGGCTTTACAGTCACCGTTTTAGAAGCACAAGCGACTGCTGGCGGTCGTATCAAAACCAATCGAACTTTAAATTTTCCATTTGATGAAGGAGCCAGTTGGATACATGGCGCAAGCAATAACCCGCTTACACCTATCGCTTCCATCGCTGATGCCAAAACATTTTTTACGGATGAAAACAATGTTAAAGTGTTCGATGCCAATGGTTTACCTCATAATGACACCATATTAGACGGCGAATATCAAGCTTTTCAAACGGTGCTGAATACTATCAGAAATAAAGGCAATGCGAATGAAAGTTTTGAAACAATTTTCAAAGCCAATTATCCACAATATGTCAATAATCGGATTTGGAAATATATGCTATCGAGTGATTTTGAATTTGATATAGGTGGCGATATTTCAGATATTTCGTCCATAGATTTTGACGATGATGATGTTTTTGGCGGCAATGATTTGTATATCACCAATGGTTTTGATAGAATCATCAATTACTTAGCACAAACTGTTTTTGTGAAAACGAATGAGCCTGTTTCGAGCATTAATTATAGCGGTGACAAAGTAAAAGTGACGACAACTGTTGCAGATTATGATGCCGATTATGTTGTTGTGACAATACCATTAGGCGTTCTTAAAAACAATATAATTACATTTACCCCTGCCCTACCGAACGATAAAATACAAGCCATCACCCGCGTGAAAATGGGCGTGGTCAATAAATTTTTAATCGGGTGGGACTTGGCGTTTTGGGATAGTAAAGAGCAATATTTGGGTTATACACCCGAAACAAAAGGCAAATTCAACTATTTTTTGAATACCCGAAAAATTGACATCAATTCAAAAGCCTTAATGACTTTCGCCTATGGCAACTATGCCATACAGACCGAAACCATGAGTGACAAAGCTATCATTGACGAAATTATGGCGCATATGAAAGCCATTTATGGCAATAATACACCCAATCCGACTACTTTTTTGCGTACCAAATGGGGGTCAAATCCTTATGCGTATGGCGCGTATTCGTTTGCAACAAATGGCGCACGGTCTTCTGATTTTGATGTGTTGGCAAAAGAAGTGAACAATAAACTCTTTTTTGCGGGGGAGCATACCTCGAAGCAATATCGTGGCACAGCACATGGCGCATATTTGAGTGGTGAAAAAGCGGCGGATAAGATTATCGCATTATAAACTATTATGAACAACGCATTTCCATACAATTTTATAGCCATTGAAGGCAATATCGGCGCAGGAAAAACGACTTTTTGTGAAATGCTCGCAAGGGATTACAACTGCCGTTTGATATTGGAACAGTTTACGGACAATCCTTTTTTACCCCTTTTTTATGACCAACCAGAGCGTTATGCCTTTCCAGTTGAATTGTTTTTTATGACCGAAAGGCATAAGCAATTGCAAGCCGCCTTCACGCAAGGCGATATGTTTACCCCCCTCAGTATTTCGGACTATTTTTTCATAAAAACCAGTCTTTTTGCGAAGAATAACTTAAATGAGGAAGAGTTTCGCTTATTTTATCGCTTGTTTGAAGTATTGAATACAACCTTTCCGAAGCCTGAATTGATAGTCTATATTCACCGCAACGTTGAGCATTTACTCGCCAACATCAAAAAACGGGGACGGCAATATGAGACAGATATATCCGCCGAATATCTGACCAATATCCAAAATGTCTATTTTGACTATTTTAAAATGGAAAAAAATATACCTATCGTGATTGTGGATGCTGGAGATATTGATTTTATTAATAACGAACAACAATATCTTGCTTTGGTGGATATTGTAAAAAGTAAGTATGCAAATGGTTTGCATAGATTAACTTTATAGGTTCGGTTGTAGATGTCAAAAATGGATATTATATTTGCACTATCAAATGCCGCACATAATTTCACAAATCATTCAACATAATGGTATCAGCATTAGAAAATAGAATATCGGTTGCTCAATTTCTTGAAAGAGATGATTTTGAGGAAGGCTATATCTATGAACTCATAAACGGTGAGATTATGAAACGTACTTCCCCCAATGTAGATCATCAAGAAACGTCGATGATGCTATCAACATTTATGAACTTGCATATTATGCAAAATAAATTAGGACGCTTGTTTGCTGCGCCAACTGATGTTTATTTAAATGAATTTTCTCTTGTCGTCCCCGATTTGGTCTTTGTTTCAAATAATAAATCGGAAATAATACACGAAAGACGCTGTGTCAAAGGTGTTCCAGATTTGATTGTCGAAATTTTATCCAAAGGCACTCAAGGCGTGGACAGAGGTAAAAAAATGCGCTGGTATAAAAAATTTGGTGTCCATGAATATTGGATTGTCAATCCACGTGAGCAAACCGTTGAAGTATATGAATTACAAAATGGCGATTACGAGATGGTTTCGTATGCAGCTGAAACGGGCATTGTTGATAGTACCGTTTTGACCGACTTTTCTTTAGATGTTTCCACTATTTTTTCCTAAAAAAAACCCATATTCAAAGGCTTCCACGCCGCTTTTATCAAATCAAAATGCTCTTTTTCTTTATTTTCATTTCTAAAAAAAACGATACCACACCAGAATAAATCTATCGAGCAACGTACCTTATCATGCGCTTTAATATCTGCCCAAGCCCTTTCCATATCTTCTGACCAATGAATATCATCAAAAACTAAGATTGAATTGTCATGCGTATGTGCAAGACAATTTTCAAAATAATCCATCGTGGGTGCATATTGATGGTTGCCATCAATGAAAGCTAAATCGAGCGTAACCAATTGATTTAGAGCTTGTTGTAAAGTATCATCAAAATTACCTTCTATGATTTTGATATTCCCGCGCTTCGTATTTTTATTCAAAAATGCTTGATAATTACCCGATATCAAAACCTCTGGATTGGTGTGCCGCAAGCCCGTTTTTTCAAATGTTTCGTAAAACCAATCAAAATTACGACTGGCAACTTGCGCAATCTGATTTGAACCTTCTAAGGTTAAAACCTTTGCTTGGCGCGTAGCCCCCTCCGTCATATACAAGGTAGAAACGCCCAATGACGTACCTAACTCGATGATATGTAAAGGTTTATATACATTCGCAATCCTAAACAACCATTGACATTGAAAATCGGGCGATAGGGCTGTCCGTGCAATAGAACTGACCGCGCGCGTTTTTTTCTTACCAATTGCGTGCGACCCTGCACCTAAATCTACCACATCTACCCTATCTTTGCTCGACAGTAGCTGCCCCCTCAGTATTTCGGCTTCTTTAAAGACGTAAAACTGGCGGTCATCCTCCAAAACCTCCGTCACAAAATCATAAACAAAAGGCGAATGAACGTTAAATTTCGTCTTCGCTTTTAAGTAAAACCTAAGGAACCGCGCTGCTATTTTTAATGAATTAAACATCCTATTTTAATAATGACTTTTAACTGATACATGATACATACACAAAACTTGAAGGGCGAAATTAAGATTTTAACACAACTTTAAATACTCGATTTTTAATTTTAAAAATAAATCTCTACGGAGACCGTTTTATTGCAAACAAATTCAACGAACCATGATAAAAAAATCATTTTTATTAGTAATTTTCACTTCTTTTTCCTTCATTTACACTATATCAGCCCAATCTTATGGCACTGCAATAGGTATTCGTATTGATGGTTTTGGGGCAACTATTCAACAACAAATTGCGCCACATGCTACTATCGAAGCCATCGTGCAATCGGGTTTCAAGAAGCAAGATATTACCCTTTCACTCTTGCTCGAAAAGCATCAAGGGCTTTTGACGCGCAATTTAAGTTTCTATTTTGGCGGCGGTTTATATAGAACATGGTACGACAAAACTGATGTCACAAGAGGGCTATTAAACGACGCTTTTGGCGTTAGCCCTATCATGGGTCTTGAACTCAATATTGGAAAAATAATTCTCTCTGGAGATATAAAACCAACCCTAAAATTGAGTGGTGACGGCAAAGGCTTTACGATGGGACAAGGCATTTCTATTCGTTACGAATTGGCAGGTCGCTATTTTAAAAATGATGGTTGGAAGTTTTGGAAGAAATGGAAGAAAAAGTAAAATTAATGCTTCTTGAATTGGAATAATCCGTTATAATGGGTTTATTTTGCATCATCAGTATGTCCATTATTTCCAATTTAGTAACGTTGAAAAATAAGTTATTAAATGTACCGTCGAATTCATTCGACGGAGGCGTTGGTAATCAATGGTTTACGCAGTCCGTCGAATAAATTCGACGGTACATTTAATAACTTATTTTTCAACGTTGCTAAATATTGTTCAATAGCCATATATGCTGTCACTTATTGAAAAAAATAAATACTATTTTCGATTATATATCCTGTTTTTTGCCCTTCTTTTTCTATATCAATGGGCTTATTATCAATCGGACGCGCTCCTTTTTTTTAGCGAACGGCGCAGCACCTTTGGCGATTTTTTCTTCAAAGCAATGACTCGTTGTGGCGAAGAAAGTGTTTATATCGTACTCACCGCCTTGTTTTTATTAAGAAAAGAGCGTCAAAAAGCGGGATTAGTAGCTGTGGTGGGTTTTACGGTTTTGCTTATTTCTCCACTATTTAAAATGCTGTTTTCGCATCCGCGCCCCTATACCGTTTTTGAGCAAGCGGGCTTATTAGCGCGTGTTCATCTCGTTGAAAACTACGACATACTGAGGGGTAACAGTAGCTTCCCTTCGGGTCATGCCATGAGTGGTTTTGCGCTATGGAGTTTATTAGCTTTTATATATCATAAGCATCGCCGATTGGTGACCTTGTTTTTCGCTATTGCCATTATGGTAGGTATATCGAGAGTGTATTTATTTGCTCACTTCCCAGAAGATGTATTGTTTGGTTCAGCGTTGGGGGTATTGATTGCTTTACTGGTTTATGGTATTGTTATGAGTAAAAACAATAGACTTGTCCAAAAATAATTAAGAAAATGATAAAAATACTGAGGGGTACAAACATTTGATTATCATTACTTATCAATTAAATCTTTAATCGCCTTAATCCACAACGGATGCACATTCATGCAAGGAATAAGCGTAAAGTTTTCACCCCCAGCCTCTAAAAACTGTTCCTTACCTTCCATTGCAATTTCCTCCAAAGTTTCTAAACAATCACTTACAAAGGCAGGGCTAACGACTATCAAATTTTTAATCCCTGCTTTTGGCATTTCTTCAAAACGATGGTCGGTATATGGTTCAAGCCATTTGTCACGCCCTAAACGAGACTGAAACGAATGACTGTATTTTTGCTTAGGAATACCCAATTTTTCAGCTACCAATCGCGTTGTTTCTAAACATTGGTGCTTATAGCAAAATGCGTGGGCAGGCGAATGTGTGGTGCAACAGTTTTCTTTTTTCAAACAATGCGTTTTCGTTATATCGCATTTGTGAATATGCCTTTCAGGAATACCGTGATAGCTGAACAAAACATGATCGTAATTCCCCCCCTGAGTATAAAAACGCATAGTTTCGACCAAAGCGTTGATATAATCAGCATTTTTGTAAAAAGGCTCGACAATGCTTAATTTGAAAGGGTAATTTCCTTGTTTATGCTGAATTTTAGCGTATTCTACGGCTGTTTCGTAACTCGACATAGCGTAATGCGGATACATAGGCATCAAAACAACTTCTTCCAAATCTTTTGATTTTTTCATCAAAATATCAAAAGCTGTCTTAGGGGAAGGGTTGCCGTAGCGCATAGCTATCTCAACGGGTTCATCTGTTTGTTTTTGTAAATCAGCTTGTACTTGTTTCGTTATGTCAACCAAAGGAGAACCTTTTTCTGTCCAAATTCTTTTGTAAGCTTCCGCAGATTTGGGCGCACGGAATGGCACAATAATACCCCGAACCAATAGAAAACGCAACAAATAAGGGACATCTATCACCCTTTCGTCCATCAAAAATTCAGCAAGATAACGGCGTACATCTTTTACTTGGGTAGAGTCGGGCGAACCTAAATTCATCAATACAATTCCTTTCTTTTCAGACATTTCAGTTTTTGTTTATATGAAAAAAATACGCCACAAAGGAAGCTATAAACCTTTGTAAAAAACTAAACCTACTCTGTCAAAATAATGTAAAATATTGAAAATCAATGATTTGACAATATTATGACTTAACTTATATAATTTATTAAAAAGTATGAACGGATATTTGCATTTTATTTATATCCAAAATTTTGATGATAAAAATAGGTACACGCGAGAGTGATTTGGCGGTTTTTCAAGCGCGAAAGGTCAAACAAAAGTTAGAAGCATTGGGCTTTGAAGCTAAACTGGTGATTGTCAAAAGTGAAGGTGATAAGGATTTAATAACGCCGCTGTATGAAATGGGTGTACAAGGCATTTTTACCAAAACGTTAGATACGGCTTTGCTCAATCAGCACATAGATTTGGCTGTTCACTCGCTCAAAGATGTGCCTATTCAAATTGCTCATGGATTATGCCAAGCAGCTGTTTTGCCAAGGGATTCACCCAAAGATATATTGGTTTATAAAGACAATCTCGATTTTTTACACAATACAACCCTTTCGGCTACCATTGCTACAAGCAGCCTTAGACGCAGAGCGCAATGGTGGCATCGCTATCCGCAACATCAAGTAGAAAATCTAAGGGGCAACGTTAATACCCGCCTCAAAAAATTAGAAATAGCCGATTGGCAAGGGGCTATATTTGCAGCCGCAGGTTTAGAACGCTTAGACCTTCGCCCCGAAAATAGTATTGACCTCGATTGGATGTTGCCCGCTCCCGCACAAGGCGCAATTGCGGTTTTTTGCCGCCAAACAGATACCGATTCAATTAAAATCTGTAACAGTTTTAATGATACATCTACGGCACTGTGTACCCAAATTGAAAGACAGTTTTTGAAAACCTTGATGGGCGGCTGTTCTGCACCAATTGGGGCATTAGCTACACTTGAAGGAAGTAATATGACCTTCAAAGGCTGTGTTTTAAGTCTTGATGGGCGCGAAAAACTGGCAATAGAACGCACCATTCTATTAGAAGATATGGGCAATTTTGCCCAAGACTGTGCTTCGGAATTATTGAAAAAAGGAGCTGATAAATTCATAAAAAATAATAATTTCAAATAATGCATAACGACCTTATTTTAAGAACCTTACAAGGATTACCAACAGACAGAACCCCCGTCTGGATGATGCGCCAAGCAGGACGCTATTTACCCGATTATCTGGTGTTAAGAGAAAAATACACTTTTTTTGAACGCTGCCAAATACCTGAATTGGCTACCGAAATCACTTTACAACCCATTGACCAAGTAGGCGTTGATGCGGCTATTATATTTTCCGATATTTTAGTCATTCCGCAAGCGATGGGTATGGAAGTACAAATGATTGAAAGTAAAGGACCGCTTTTACCCAACCCTATCAAAACCCAAGCGGACTTAAATGCCCTTTCGATACAGGATATTGAAGACAAACTGAATTATGTTGCACAGGCTTTGACTTTGACAAAAAAAGAACTTAATGGACGTGTGCCTTTAATTGGTTTTGCAGGTGCGCCATGGACTTTGTTGTGTTATATGATTGAAGGCAAAGGCTCAAAGACTTTTGATGAAGCAAAGTCTTTTTGCTTCAAAAACCCTCAATTAGCGCATCAATTGTTGCAAATGCTGACCGACGCAACCATTAATTATTTAAAAATGCAAGTAAAGGCAGGGGCAGATTTGGTCCAAATATTCGATTCGTGGGGTGGTTTGTTGTGCCATTCAGATTTTGAAGTTTTTTCATTACCCTATATCAACCAAATTGTGCAAGCCTTAAAACCGCATTGCCCAACCATTATTTTTGCCAAAGGTGCTTGGTTTGCGCTCGAAAGCATCCGAAAAACGGGTACAAATGGCATTGGTTTAGATTGGTGTACCCCCCCCCCCTATGCAAGGCAAATGGTGGGTGAAAAAACCGTTTTACAAGGCAATTTTGACCCAACTTGGTTATTTTTACCCATTCCCGAAATCCGCAAAAGAGTTCGTAAAATGCTCGATGATTTTGGCAGCGATAGGCATATTGCTAATTTGGGGCATGGTATATTGCCAAAAACGCCTGTTGCCCATGCTAAAGCGTTTGTAGAAGCAGTGAAAGAGTTTTCTTCTGAAAAGGTGTTTTATTAAAACATAGAGCATACAGCGATTCTGCATATGGACAAAAAAGGAATTCGTACATCGTACATCTATTATCGTACATCTACTTATGTGTCCTATTTGCCTATGTGTTAAAATATAATAATAAAAAATGTCCATAAAAGACCAATTCACGCAATTTATTCACTACCTCCAAGACGAGATATGCGATACGTTGGAAACCATAGACGGCAAAGCCAAATTCAAAGAAGATGCGTGGCAACGAGAAGGCGGTGGCGGTGGTAAAACACGCATCCTAACTGAGGGGGGTGTTTTTGAAAAAGGCGGCGTGAATACTTCTATCGTACATGGGCATTTGCCCGAAGCAATGCAGCAACAGCTTAATGTGCAGCACAGCCGTTTTTTTGCTTGTGGCATTTCGTTGGTTTTGCACCCATTTAGCCCCATGATACCGACAGTTCACGCCAATTTTAGGTATTTTGAATTGTATAATACTGAGGGGGTCATCATGGATAGTTGGTTTGGTGGAGGTACAGATTTAACCCCAAGTTATGCGTTTGAAGAAGATTTTATTCATTTTCACACAACGTTGAAAAACACTTGTGACCCTTTTGGCGAAAACCTCTACCCACAATATAAAAAACAATGCGATGAATATTTCATCAATAAACACCGCAACAACGAAGCCCGAGGGGTTGGGGGTATTTTTTACGACTATCTGCGCCCGCAAAATGAGACACACGCCCAAGAACTTTTAGCTTTTTCAAAAGCCAATGGCAAAACCTTTTTAAAAGCATATTTGCCAATTGTTGAAAAAAGGCGTAATTTACCTTTCGGTGAGCGTGAAAAAACGTGGCAAGCTATCAGACGCGGTCGGTATGTGGAGTTTAATTTAATTCACGACAAAGGCACGTTGTTTGGCTTACGAACAAACGGACGCATCGAAAGTATTTTAATGAGTTTACCACCTGTTGCCCATTGGGCTTATGATTATCAGCCCGAACCCAATACACCCGAAGCGGGGCTTTTAGATTGTTTGAAACCACGAGATTGGGTTAATTTTAAACAAGCGGTTTCGTGAACGGAATTTTGAGATTTTTTGATTGAGTGTTGATTTTCAATAATTAGCGTTCAAAAGATTTTGTTTAAAAAATAAGCAACGAGTAAATTATAAGTTGGTCAAATGTACCGTCGAATTTATTCGACGGAGGCGTTGGTAATCAATTGTTTACGTAGTCCGTCGAATGAATTCGACGGTACATTTTGACCAACTTATAATTTACTCATTACTAATCTATTGATTTTCAATGATTTACAATGCTTCTCGACAAAGGTTTAGTAAACTGAAAATTATTTTTTTTGAAAAAAAATAAATTTCAGTTTACTAAACCTAAGCACGAAACGTTTTACGCTATTTACCAAAATCCTTTGAACACTAATGATTTATCATTTATAATTCATTATAATTTATCATTTCCTAACATGTTGTATGTCAAGGCTTTACATATTATATTCATTGTCACATGGTTCAGTGGAATGTTCTACATCGTGCGACTATTTGTGTACAATACTGAATCAAATGAAAAAACAGAACCAGAACGGAGTATTTTGCTCAATCAATTGCAACTCATGACAAAACGCTTGTGGTTGGGTATTACCGTTCCGTCGGCTGTTTTGACGGGCATTTTCGGCGGTTATTTATGGTATTTATATGGTGTTACGCCCGATTGGTTGGTTTTAAAATTAGTATTCGTAGCAGGGTTATACGCTTATTTTTTCACCCTCAACCATATATACAAACAGCAAATGCAAAACGTTTTTAAATATACATCGCAACAATTGCGAATTTGGAACGAAGTTGCCACTATCTTTTTAATTGCTATTGTGATGCTGGTTGTAGTCAAAGAAAAAATGAGTGTCGTATGGGGTTTATTGGGTTTACTATTATTCATCATCGTTTTAATGTCTGCCATTAAAATGTACAAAATTTTACGTACAAAATGACAACAGAAACAGACACCCTCCCTTTAAATTATGACAATATTTTAGCGAATCACCTTGATAATTTGAAACAGCAAGGCAATTATCGCTACTTTCAAGCACTTGACAAAAAGGCGGATAAACATCCCGTTTTTGAAAAGACGTTACAGTGTAACGTCTCTACGGTGGTACAAACTTTTGTCAATTGGACAAGCAACGATTATATGGGTATGAGTGCCCACCCGCAAGTTATTCAAGCCTTTGTTGACGCTGTCAAAACAGATGGCGTAGGTAGTGGTGGCACACGCAATATATCAGGCACAACGCAAAGGCATATCATATTGGAAAAGACAATCGCCGACTTGCATCAAAAACAAGCCGCTTTATTGTTTACAAGTGCTTATGTAGCTAATTCAACCGCAATTTCAATACTTGGGCGGGCATTTCCCAATACTTTAATTATATCCGATGCAGAAAATCATGCTTCTATGATTGAAGGCATAAAATTAAGCCGCTGTGAAAAACAAATATTTAGGCACAACGACCTTCAACATTTAGAACAAATATTAGCAGAAACGGATAGAGAACGCCCTAAAATCATTGCTTTTGAAAGCGTTTATTCTATGTCAGGTACAATTGCGCCCATTCCCGATATTATCAAATTGGCTAAAAAATACAAGGCTTTGACCTATTTGGACGAGGTTCATGCAGTAGGTTTATATGGCGAAAATGGCGAAGGCATTGCAGGGCAAATGCTTTGCGCCCATGATATTGATGTCATAAATGGCACATTAGCAAAGGCTTTTGGCTGTGTTGGGGGCTATATCGCGGGCAATGCAACAATAGTAGATTATGTGCGCAGTTTTGGCGAAGGTTTTATATTTTCGAGTTCACAACCTCCCGCTTTGTGTTCAGCGGCTACCGAGAGCATTTTATTTTTGAAAAATAACCCTAATTCAAGAAAAAATTTCCATGAAAACATCAAAATACTGAGGGGGGTATTCCGTCAAGCGAAAATTGAATTTGAGGAAAATCCTTCGCATATCACCCGTATTATTATCGGCGATGCCAAACGTAGTAAATTAATTGCTGACAGACTGTTCAATGAATTTGGTATTTATTTACAGCCTATCAACTTCCCAACCGTTCCGAAAGGCAAAGAGGGACTTAGA
>JAYVKQ010000627.1:0-3009 GCA_043768285.1 Saprospiraceae bacterium
AGAAAGGACCTCGCCGTAGAAACCGCCGCCGATAATTTTATAGACAAAGCCTTTTTTTTAGCCGATGCCAATAGTTTTTTCTTCTCTGAATTTAAAGCGGGTATTTATGAAACAAATAGCATTGATAAAATCATACAACACTTCTCACAACAGTATTTTAAGGCTTATAATAATAATGTACCATTAGAGCCTGTGAAATACTGAGAGGGAGACGTTAATTCTCCAAACCAATAAAATCAATCCTATACTCTTTACTCAATATAGCAATCGTATTAATATCACGATTAAAGCAAATTTGTGATACAAAGTCAAGATGGTGAATAATAGACGATGCTTGCAAACCAGAATTTATGGTTTCAATTTTATCAATGATGTCACCCGTTTTTAAGTTGATGAGTTTAGGAAATTTGTATAAATCCCAAGCAAAATTGTCATCAATGGCATATAAATTGCCAAATTCTCCTTTAATATTCACAATATTAATAGTGTTGGTTGTCAAATCCCACAATCCAATTTGCCCCTTATTGAGCGACACAGTATCCTCTTCATCGAAAGGTTCGCTCCCATTTGATGCACCCAATAGAATTAAATCATCATGAATAAAACTGGCAGTATTTATATCGAAATTTACGTTAGGGGTAATATAGGGCTTATCTAATTGGGTAGGGTCTTCAAAGGATTTTTCTATATCAAAAACGCTTACACACTCAACGGGATGCCAAACCCATCCTTTGCTCAATAGGTATTTATTATTGGGACTAATTTCTAATCGAGAATGAAAAAAATCATCAGGCTTCCGTGTTGCATCATTCGTCATAATCTCGCCCGTTTCTACATCTTCAAAATCTAAACGACAATAATTCAATGGGCAATGCACAAGATATGTCTTACCGTTTTCTAAAGTCAAAAAACAAGCGGGATATTCATACGTTTCAGCATGATAATAGGAGCGATTTATTTCTCTCAATAGTTCACCGTCCTTCAATAAAATGCCTTTTGTCCCTAATTTCTTATATAAAAAGGCATATTGCCCATCTTTTGACGTAATAGCTACGTCAAAACTAAAAGCAAAATGGTAACGTCCTACCCGTTTATCCATCTTACCCTCCACAGAATATAAGTCACCAGCCGACTGCCAATCCACAATCTCATTTTTTAACCATGATATAGTTGGGGGAGAGATATCTATTGATTGTATGTGCTTTATTTTTGGCATTTTTTCATATTTTGATTATCAACAAAAGTAAATTTTTTTTACAAAATTTTGGAAAAAGGAAGAGGTAAAATCAACATATAACTTATCATTATTGAAACATTTTTTGTCATTGCGAGCGCAGCGAAGCAATCTGTGGCACTTTGCAGAATACTCATCTTTAGTTCAATGGTATCACCTTATGTTAAAGAAAGCTATTCGGGGTAATGCAACAGATTGCTTCGCTGCGCTCGCAATGACAGCTTTATTTCTAAAAATACTGAGGGGGTATATCCATATTCCTACATCTTCATCTTATCTTTCTCTTCCTTCGCACTCGGGTTCCACCACTCCTCATTTTCCCAAAAATTTGCCCAACCCAAGTGGCGGTATTTTTCATTGATTTCGACATCGCGCTCGCCCATCGAAAAGTCTTTCAAAATGTCATTCGCAAATTGGAATAAGTCGTTTGACCATATCACAGGTTTGGGCGTGTCTTTGCCTTTGATATTGCTTGTCCAAGTGCCTTCATAGGTTACGCCACCACCATGTGCGGGTGTTTCGGGTGAGAAATACCACATATCTACATTGCCATCAATCATTGTGACAAAATCTATATTGACATTGCCTTTAAAATTACCACTATATTGTAATTGCGTCGTATCTTCTTTCAATTCAAAAATACCTTTGGCAGAATAAGATTTGACGTAATATAAATCGGCAATATCTGCCGTATCAATATTTGGGTCAATCAATTCACTCACGCCTGTGAGGGTTATCACGCCTTCAAATGGCGTTATGACTTTTTTGTGGCGGTTTTTGCCTCTCACGTAATATTTACGCGCATCCATACTGTCGCGCTTAACATCGTCTATCATAAACTCAATGCGATAACGGTCATCACCATAAAAACCATTGGTCGGATATTCGTTCAGTATCAGCTTCGTCAAATTGGCTTGGGTGATTACTGATATGGCTTCACGTCCGCGCAATTCTTTGATAATCAACGGCTTCCGGGGTGCAGAGCTATCGAGCATCAAGCTATCCACTGCCTCTTTGTGGGTCGTTAATTTGTGTTCAATCGGCTGCGATACTGAGGGGGTCGCCGTTTTTTTAATACATTGGCTGAGTGAAAAAATCAAAGCACCAGCGAAGACGAGAATAGGAATAATTCTTTTCATTTTGATTGTTTTTAAAATTTGTAAATTTTTAGGCAGCCACTAATTGCACTAATTTTCACTAATTTACTCAAAAAATAATTAGTGAAAATTCGTGTAATTCGTGGCTGTTTATTTTGAACGATACAAGTGTACAAGCCTACGCCCCAAACCCCAATATATCAACATTTCGATAATCAGCAAATTGCCGACCCATGAGAGCCACGTCACCGTCAAATACGTTTCGATAGGTTTGGTATCAAAAAAATAGTACATAATATAACTCTCTGTCCGCAAACTCATCGCCGCTAAAGTCACCGCATAACTACGGAGCATCATCTCAGAATGTTTTAAAAAATTACCCTTCATAATCTCGTGCCATGCTAAATAAGTCACTACCCACCAGACCACGCATTGCAGTGAAAAGCCCACCCGCGCCGCCAAACCACCATTCGCAAAAGCCGCCAATACCAAGCCCGAAGGAGCCGCTAAAAGCACAATAGAACCAATGTAAATTTTACCCAAATTACGATGAAAGGTCCGAAAACGCTTTAAAATTGAAGGAAAAAATTGAAAAATGCCACCGCCCATCACAACAATGCTACTCGATATATGGATATAAAAAGCACCCATAAAATAGTCTCTATTCAATACTTCATC
>JAYVKQ010000628.1:0-3942 GCA_043768285.1 Saprospiraceae bacterium
ATCTTGATTGTAGCCCTGTGCCGAATAAATTCGGCACTACAGGTTGCGTTTTCTTAATCCTCTTGTATTGGCGTGTTGCGTAAATGCCAATAAAGGTAATATTTTCCTTTGACACTTCGTTTCAGTCCATGCCTCTGTATCATATTGGACTTGTATATTTTTTAATTTTCTAATAAAACGGTATTTGCTATTGTGCGTCAAGGTCATATCATTTGGAAAAATGCGATACCCCAGAAACGATAATCCTTTAATGCTTGTATTTAAAAGCGATGGTTTTAATCGGCACAATAGTTCTTTTTCAACATATTGCTCAATCTCTTTTAACGCTTTTTTCAAAACATATTTATTGTCATGCCACAATACCATATCGTCCATATAGCGCACATATGCTTTTATGTATAGCTTTTCTTTAATAAAATGGTCTAAATGCGCCAAATAATGGTTCGCAAAGTATTGGCTTGTCAAGTTACCAATCGGCAAACCTCTATCGGGATGCGCTGCGTAGCTATCTATAATTTGGTCAAATATATGCAATACTTCTTTATCTTTAATCAGCCGTTCCAATTGTTTTTTCAAGACGCTATGATGAATACTTTCAAAAAACTTTTTGACATCTAATTTTAAAAAATAGGCGTATTTTTTAGTGAAAAAACGCGCTTTTTCTACGGCTGCATATGTGCCTTTTCCTTTTCGGCTCGCATAACTCTCATCTATTTGGTATCTCTCAAAATGGGCATGGCATATATTCATCAAAGCATGGTGTAACACTTGTTCCTTGAAGGCACTCGCACATATTTGCCGCTCTTTGGGTTCATATATCTTAAAATACCGATAATCACCGACTTCGACACCCCCCCTCAGTATTTGACCGCTCAAAATTGCTAAATTGTCGTCTAAATGCGCCCTAAATGCTTCTACCTCTTGCGTATAGCTTTTCCCTTTGTGGGCTTTCCAAAATGCTAACCGTACATTATCGGCATCGGCTATGGCTTCAATGAGGTTATTGGGTCTTTTCATTGTATATACTAATCCGTGCCACCGTTTGGAACGGTGGCACGGGTTTCAAGGAAATATTGCCCATATTTTTCAACCTTCTTTTCACCTATCCCTTTCACTGTTCTCATTTTTAAAAGGCTTATATCTTCTAATTTGGCTATACCCGCCAATTCTTCGTCCGTAAATATCGCATACGCAGGTATGCCTTCATCCATCGAAACTTTTTTCCGAATATCCCGCATCTTTGAAAACCGCGCAAAACTCGGTTCGTCCAAAACTTGTTTATAATCTACTTTTGGTTTGTCTCTATCACTTATTGCCACATCTTCTATATAGCGGATACAAAAACTCCAATAGGCGCGATTGGCATCCGTAACGAGCTGCATTTCTGTTTGCAATATCTTTTTTGACCTCAAAAAGACATTCATTTCTTCCATCAGGACTTCGCCTCCGATTATCGGTATGCTGTATATTTTTATTTGCATTGTTCTTATTTGAAATATTTTCGGGGGCTTCGCCCCATATATACCAACCAATCATTCGCTCTATTCCGTAGCCATGCTCCGTTGGCTTCACTCCGTTTCGCCTACTACGCATTGCCACTCCACGCGCTCAATTTTTTTCTTTTTGCTCACAAGTAAGTTGAATAACAAACTAACTGACTGAAAGAGAACAAACCAACCGAAAACCAAGAGTGCTGTCACCGCTGGCGGGGCGACCGCTGCCGCGGGAAGTAGTGCGGCAGTGCCCCGAACCGGTGCCCCAGCCACCGCCCCGCACCACGCGGTCAGACCCTTTTACAGCTCCTATGGGATTGCTGACAGCACTACCTGCAGCACTGCTGACAGCAGGGCTGTAGCTACTGTACCAGTCACTGCACCATTCCCACACGTTGCCCGACATATCGAACAAGCCCAATTGGTTGGGTGCTTTCAGCCCAACGGGTTTGGTTTCTTGATGGCTGTTGGGGCCGAACCAAGCCACTTCATCAATATCGTTACTGCCTGCATAGGTAAAATTGTTTTGCCAATGTGTCCCCCCTTTGGCGGCATATTCCCATTCTGCTTCGGTAGGCAGGCGGTATTTTTTACCCGACAACGCTTCTAAAGCAGGTAAAAATTTTGTATCTATATCATTCCACGAAATGCTTTCAACGGGGCGATTGTCCCCCTTGAAGTAAGAAGGGTTTGCCTGTTGCATTACTTTTTTCCACAAGGCTTGCGTGACGGGAAATGTGCCTATCCAATAATCATCGAGGAAGACATCGTGCATATCCTTAGCACTACTACCCATTTTGAAAGTATCGCCTTTTACGAAGGTCATTTCGGAAGTGGGTATATCATTGAATATAAACTCATTACTGGGTATTGGCATGGTGTGCGTTATTTTTTGGACAAATATAAAATAAAATGAGATTAGGAGAATATATACTGTGAGATAATTGAAATGCAGCACATTAAGTATATCAAAAATATATATAAAATAACGCGCCTGTCATATAGGTTGAGTGGTATAGAATTTGGCAGTTAGTAGCCATATATACGAATGGAAAGTACAAAAATACTGAGGGGGATATGATATTATACGCTATTCATTCTCAATTATCCATTCTCAAAGAAAACTATATTATATCATCAAAATTACCAAAAAAACATGACAAAAGCGTTCTTTTTAAGCGCATTTATGGGCATATCATGCCTCCTGCAAGCGCAATCCGTAGGCATCCGCGTAGGTGCTAACCTTTCAAACATCAATATTAATCCTTCCGATTTGACGAATTTAGGTTTGACGAAAGAAAAATTGTTGGGTATGGCTTTGTCCGTGCCTGTGACGTTCAAAGTACATAAAAACGTATCCATTCAGACAGAATTGGGCTTTTTGCAAAAAGGTTTTAAATCTGTTCAAAGCATTCGTGTAGGTTCGTCGGATATTAAAACGGAGTTGAAAAACTATACGAATTATGTTGAAATACCCGTGATGTTGCAGTTGCACACGGCAAGCCGCCTCGTTCAAGTATATGCCAATGTCGGTCCTGATGCAGCTTGGGCAATGCAAGGACGCTCTTTAGGAACAACTACGACGACAAACGATGGCATTACAAACAGCGCAAATGTCAATGAGACAATCAATTTCGATGGACAAAAACGCTTGGCAATTGGTTTGCAAGGCGGTGGCGGTGTGCGTATTAAATTAGGCAAAGCTGCCCTCGTGTTAGACGGTCGTTTCCTAACATCGTTGAAAGACGAGCAAGGCAAATTCAATATCGCAGGTTTGAAAGATAAATTTTCTAAAACACAAGGCTGGGCAACCAGTATGGGCATTGTTTTTGGTTTGTAACCGAATGGACAATTTACAATGGACAATTTACAATGGACAATGGACAATATTTTTATTATTTTATATGTAAAATATTGAATTATAATAATTTGCAAACAAAACCAAATTATAATCCTAAATTTTCTATATGAAAATTTAGGATTTTTTTATGCACTAATAGGGCTACCTTATAAGAAAGTAAGTTGTCATTGTGAGGAGGTACGACGAAACAATCTGTGGCACTTCGCAGGATACTATTCGTTAAAACCAAGCTATAAACATTGATTTTAGAAAAAAAATCGTGGTAAATGCTACAGATTGCTTCGTCGTACCTCCTCGCAATGACAATTTATTTTTGATGAAAAAACCCTTCTCAAAATACTGAGGGGGTATCTTTTTCATTAAATATTCCCAACTTCGCAAAACAAAAAACTATTTTTTGCTATTTATAGTACTGTCCAGTATAGCCTAATCATCATTTATCTTTCATTAGTGTTCAAAGGATTTTGGTAAATAGCGTAAAGATGTTTTGTGCGTAGGTTTAGTAAACAAAAAGTCACTATTGTCATATCGAGAAAAAAAAGTAACTTTACGGTCGCTGCATTGATCTATTGTAAATTGCTTTACAAT
>JAYVKQ010000629.1:0-2925 GCA_043768285.1 Saprospiraceae bacterium
AAACCTACACTAAGTATTATTTATTTGCTGCACCTTTGCACTATCAATTTCAATAAGAGACGCGCTGTTGTTGAAATATACCAATTATCAAACGTTTTACATTTTCTAAGTTATTAATTCTGTAGTACCTTAGTGCCTAAGATTTCCATATTTTTAAACTAAAAACCAGTTAATTATGAACAGTAAATGGACTAAATATTTGTGCTACATGGTTGTAACGCTCTTGTCGTATGTACCTCTAAAGGCGCAACAAGCAGCACCCACAGCCATTGAAGCTAAGGAAGAAAAAAAAGATACCCCCCTCAGTATTACGGGGCAAGTAGATGCTTACTACCGTTTTAGTTCGGCAGATGCACCCTGTTTAACCTCTTATACCAGTGGATACAACTCTTTTAACTTAGGTATGGCAAATATCGCGCTCTCAAAAGACTTGGGCAAAATCAGTTTCGTGGCAGATATGATGTTTGGTCCCCGTGCCGAAGCAACAAATTATAGTTACGCTGGTAATTCATTGGCTTTCATCAAGCAATTGTACGTTGCTTATAAGCCAACAGAAAAGGTAAAGTTCACAATTGGCAATTTATGACTTACTTTGGTTACGAATTGGTTGAAGCGAGTAACAATTTGAACTACTCGATGTCGTACAACTATACCAATGGTCCGTTTTTCCATACGGGTATGAAGGCAGATTTTGCTTTAAGCGACAATTTTTCGGCAATGTTGGGTGTTTTTAACCCAACGGACACGAAAAGTTTTGATGGTCGCCCAAATATAGGAGGACAATTAGCATATGTAAATGGCGGGTTTAAAGCCTATTTTAACGTTATTTCGGGTAAAGGTCCTGATAGCTTTGCGACCAAAGCGGCGGTTATTGATTTGGTTGCTTCGTATCAAGTTACGCCAAAATTTGGTTTGGGCTTGAACCTTACAAATAAAGCGGCGCAACAAACTGAAATTCTGAAAACCGATAAAGCAGCTTGGCAAGGGTATATCGTTTATGCCAATTATGCGGCTACTGATAATTTCACACTTGCAGCACGCGGTGAATATTTTAACGATAGTAAGGGTGTTGCTTTATTAAAGGATAAGATAACGGCTTTTACTTTGTCAGGCGTTTTCAAAGTTGATGCGCTGTCTATTATTCCAGAGGTGCGTTTTGACAAAGGCAGTACTGCCTTGTGGAAAGGTAAAAAATCGGACACGTCTTTGCTTTTAGCAGCAGTTTATAAGTTTTAAAGAGTTAGTTAGTTAAAATGAAAATGCCATACTCGGGTGAGTGTGGCATTTTTTTTTATTAACTTCAAGTATCAGCATTGTGGTGGCATCGGAAGGGCGATTAAAATCGCCCGCTATTGATGTGTTTTCATGGTCAAAATCAATAGCGGGCGATTTCAATCGCCCTTCCGATGTGAAACCAATGCACGAATACCTTTTTTGACCATATGCGGAATTGCTAAGAAAGGTTTAGTAAACTGAAAATTATTTTTTTTTTCAAAAAAAATAATTTTCAGTTTACTAAACCTACGCACGAAACATTTTTACGTTATTTACCAAAATCCGTTGAATACTAATGATTTACAATTCTAAGTCAATATCATGTTGCTCATGCCATGGCAAACCATACTCATTCAATTTTGCCATAAATGGGTCTGGGTTAAGCTGTTCGATATTCCAAACACCCGCACCGCGCCACTCGCCTGTTAGCATCATCATTGCGCCAATCATGGCAGGAACGCCTGTAGTATAGCTTACGCCTTGCGTACCCGTTTCGTCATAAGCGGCTTTGTGCGAACAGTTGTTATAGACATAATAGGTCTTTTCTTGACCATTTTTAATACCTTTTATACGGCAACCGATACTCGTCCAGCCTGTATAATTTTCGCCCAAACCACCCGGGTCTGGTAATACGGCTTTCAAAAACTCAAGCGGAATGATTTTTTTCCCTTTAAAATTAATGGGTTCGATACCCGCCATACCTATATTTTGGATTACCCGCAAGTGTGTCAGATATTCATCGCCAAAGGTCATCCAAAATCTTGCGCGTTTGAGCGTTGGAAAATGCTTGACGAGCGATTCCAGTTCTTCGTGGTAAATAACATATGAATTTTTAGGACCAATTTCGGGATAATTCAACGGTTTCATCACCGAATGAGGGGGTATTTCGACCCACTGTCCGTTTTCAAAATAGCGTCCGTTTTGCGTAATTTCGCGGATATTGATTTCGGGGTTAAAATTGGTTGCGAAAGCCTTGCCGTGTGAACCTGCGTTGGCATCTACAATATCAAGATGGTGCATTTCGTCAAAATGATGTTTGGCAGCATAGGCAGTATAAACATTCGTCACACCCGGGTCGAAACCACAGCCCAAAACTGCCATCAAACCCGCTTTTTTGAAACGGTCTTGATATGCCCATTGCCATGAATATTCAAATTTGGCAACGTCTTTCGGTTCATAATTCGCCGTATCGAGGTAATTAACGCCTGTTTCTAAGCAAGCATCCATGATGGTCAAATCTTGATAGGGCAATGCGACATTGATGACCATTTTTGGCTTAAACCTTTTGATAAGTTTGACCAAATCGGGTACAACATCGGCATCAATTTTTGCCGTTTTTATTTTACGACCATATTTTGCCTCAATCAAGGCAGCTATTTTATCACATTTAGATTTGGTACGACTGGCGAGCATAATCTCAGAAAATACTGAGGGGTGTTGTGCGCACTTATGTACAACTACTTGACCCACGCCGCCTGCACCAATGATTAGGACTTTCGACATTTTTTTATAATAGGTTTTATTTATAATGATGAGTTATGAATTATGAATCATTAGTGTTCAAAGGATTTTGGTAAATTGACTAAAAATGTTTCGTGCGTAGGTTTAGTAAACGGAAAATTATTTTTTTTTGAAAAAAAAATAATTTTC
>JAYVKQ010000630.1:0-17616 GCA_043768285.1 Saprospiraceae bacterium
CTTTGACCATCATATTTGCACAACCACCTACTGGCTGTAAACCAAATGTTCCCTTTTGTATCTTCTTGGATACAATTAATGAGACTATAAGGTAAGCTATCTTTGGGTGTAAGTGTGTGAAAAGAAACGCCATTGAAACAAGCAAGTCCGTTATAAGTGCCTGCCCATATATAACCTCGACTATCTTGAAAAAGTGTTAAAATCTGACTTTGTGGCAAGCCATCGTGGATAGTGTAGAGCTTAAACGGGGTTGTTTGACCTTTCGCCGTGATACCCACGAAAAGACAAACAATACAGAATAATATAGATTTCAATTGCGCCATAGCGATTGTTTAATGAGCGTAAATTAAGGCAAAATACGAAACAAGAGGTATATGCTGACTGAAAAAAAGAATAACTATCGGATATTGGGCATAACTGATGAAATAATCTGAATGATGCAGCATAACACGAGGATATTTTAGAAATAAGAGAGATAAATGTAAATTGAAATTAGACGGATTTTTGAAAAAAACAGAAAAAAATATGTACATCTTTTTGAATTTGCAAAATTTTAAATAACATTACCACAGAATTAGAAAAACTAAATTTTTTAACAACAAGAATTGTATAGTGAAAAATAAACCTAATCTCTCCTTTTGGCAAATCTGGAACATGAGTTTCGGATTTCTCGGCATTCAGTATGGCTTCGGCTTGCAACAGGCGAATATGTCGCCCATTTATCGTTATTTGGGTGCTGATGAAGCCTCTATTCCGGGGCTATGGTTGGCGGGTCCTTTGACAGGGCTTTTGTTGCAACCTATTATTGGCGCACTGTCGGATAAAAGTTGGTCGCCCAAGTGGGGTCGTCGGAAGCCTTATGTTTTTGTAGGGGCAATTGTGGGCAGTATCGCCATGATATTGATGCCTAATTCGTCATCAGTCTTGATGGCAGCCAGCTTGATGTGGCTTTTGGATGCGGGTTTGAACTCTTCGATGGAGCCATTCCGTGCCTTCGTGGGCGATATGCTCAACGATGAACAACGCCCAACGGGCTTTTCGGTGCAGTCTTTTATGGTTGGTTTTGGGCAGACATTGGCTAATTTGATGCCTTTTATATTACCACTTATTGGTATATCCTTGGCGATGAGTGCTGATGCAGAAACGCTGTCAAATGGTATTCCAAATGCCGTGCGCTTCCCGTTTTATATTGGTGCTGCTGCCATATTAGGCACCATATTTTGGACAATGTTCACCACGAGGGAATATCCACCAGAAAACGATGACTATAAAAAACCATCAGTATATACTGAAGAACAAACGAAAAACATCAGCTTTTGGCATATCGCATTAACAGCAGGTGCGGCTATTATGGGCGGCTTATTTGCGTCACGTACAAGCGATGCCACAACAGGATTGATGTGGGCAGTAGGCATTTTTGTAGGCTTGTATATTATTCTGATGTTACCTGTTTTTAAAGAAATATTAGCATCGCTATCTGAAATGCCACCTGTGATGAAGCAACTGTGGTGGGTAAAATTTTTCACATGGTACGGCTTGCCCTTGATGTGGCAATATCTATCGTTGGCAGTAGCAAAATATGCTTTCGATGCAGCCAGTCCAGAAGCCAACAAAATGGGTTTTGAAGAAGGGACAAAATGGGGCGGCTTGTGTTTTGCGATGTTTAGTATCACCTGTGCTGTTATTTCGATATTCATGCCCCGCATCGTAAAAGTAATAGGTAGTAGTAGAATGACCCATGCTATATTTTTGTGCGTTGGTGCTGTTGGGTTTTTCAGCACATTGTTGTCAAATGACAAAATGATATATCTAATCGGTATGGGGCTTATCGGTTTAGCATGGGGTTCTATCATGTCTATGCCTTATCTGATGCTATCAAAGGCTGTCAAAGGAGAGCGCATGGGCGTATATATGGGTATTTTCAACGGCTTTATATGTGTACCACAATTTATAGGTATGCTCACAGTACCGCTTTTTTATAAAACACTCTTGGGTGACGACCCCCGCAATGCTTTGGTTTTAGCGGGTATATGCTTGCTCTGTGCGGCGGGTTCTTGCTTTTTGGTGAAGGAGGAGGCGTAGGGGCTACCCCCTCAGTATTTTTATAGAAAAAGCCTTGGTTATTGCGATAACCAAGGCTTTTGAGTGAGGAGGTAATTTCCATTTCAAATGAAATATAACATTTATAATCAAAAAAAAAGTATAAACAGCGTCTTGTTTGTATGATATAATAGTGATAAATTTGTTCAAAATTAACAGTAGTTTAGTTTCATTGATTTAAGCTACAAATCAAAAATAGTAGGCATGACAAAAACAATGATTATTCGTTTTGATGAAAAAGACGAAAATTTTTTAATGACTTTTTTCAAGAAAATGAAAGTTATTGCACAACAAGTGCCTGATTTCAATAATGAAGATGCAGAACAGCATTGGGTCAAACAGCAATTAAAGCAGAAGTATGTGCAATCAGGCAAATGGGATGCAATGACTGATGATGCTCGTCAAGATGCGGTATTGATTGAAATGATGTCTTATAGCACTTTAGTTGATGATAGTTATATGAATGAGCAAGAAGTAGAAACATTCGTAACGCAACTCAAAAACGGGACATATGGCAATTGAAATTAGTAACGCTTTTGGGAGAGATATGCGGGGCATTCATCGTAATTATCATCAACGAGTTGCCCTTATAATTGAAGAAATGAAAGCTGCCGAAAACTCACATCAAATTAGAAACCTTGAACCGTGTGAAGGCACACCAAATGCCTTTCGTATTCGTATGGGCGATTATAGAATTGGGGTTTATGTAGAAGATAATATCATCAAGTTAAAACGTATTGGTAACCGCGGTGATTTTTATAATTACTTTCCATAATGCGCAATACTATACCCCTCAGTATTTTAAGTAAATCAGAAAACGATTTGGTCATAGGTTTAGTAAGCTAATTTTTATTTTTTTTGAAAAAAAATAAAAAATTAGTTTACTAAACCTGCACGTATATCCCAAGTGCTACCGCAACAACATCACAGTCCCCGACGTTTTCCCACGCCGCGTTCCATTCTGAAATACCGCTTTTTCGACTTCCCAAACGTAAGTATCTTGGGGCAATATATCGCCTTCGTTCATATAGCGACCATTCCAACTTTCGGAAGGCATACCGTCTTTATCCAACTTTGAGGATGTCCAAAGCAGTTTGCCGTAGGTGGAATAGACGTTAATGCGGTATTCAATCAAGCCAACGCCTTTTGGGAAAAAGACCGCTTGCTCGCCTACCCCATTCTCGGGCGAAAAGGCGTTTGGCACAAAAACACTGCCCAAATACTGAGGAGTGATACTTTTGAACAGTGTATCCACACAACCAAAGCTATCTCGCGCAATCAAGCGAATATTCCGTGTGCCATTCATCAAAAAACGGTGGCGCGGGTGCTTTTCGGACGAAGCACTTTGGTCGTTAAAATCCCACCGATAATTAGTAGCATGAAGCGATAAATTGGTAAAAAACAAGGTTCCTGTCGGTTTATTATCAAATAATTCTTCTTCAAATGAAAAATCGGCTTTGGGTTTTGGCTCTACTCTGACGGATTTCATTAACGAAAAAGTATCAAAACAAATGTCATTATTGGAAACTATCAAGGTCGGTGAAAAGACACCCGCCGAATCATATTTATGCGTAAATGAGCCTAATTTTGTAGAATCTACTTGACCATCGTCAAATATCCACTTAAATTTTGTCCCATTGATGGAGCGATTATTAAACGTGACCCATAGGGGCTGACACCCTCTTTTTATACCTAAATCAAAATCTGCAAAAGGTTGTTCTGCCGTTCTGATGGTTTTTTCTACTGTATCTCGACACCCAAAAGCATTGGAAGCAAAAAGTGTGATATTGAAGATGCCTTGCGTGGTATAGGTCGCATTGGCATGGGTCGTTGAAGAAGCATTACCATTTCCCAACTGCCAATAGTAGTTGTTAGCAAATTCGGTTTTATTGACAAAATTATATTTCACAGGCAAGCCACATTTTTGGTCTGCAAAAGGTTCAAAATCACCCAATGGTTTTGGATGCACTGTAATACTCCTAAAAATAGTATCGTGAAAACAGCCATACAAATCCGTTGCACGCAAAGTCACATTATAACTCCCCACCGAATCGTAGGTATAACTCGGATTGCGCTCTGGTGAAAAATTGCCATCGCCATAGCTCCAACTGAAGAAATCGGCACGTTCTGATAGATTTGTAAACCGCACATTCAAGGGCGGACAACCACTAATCGGCGTTTGTGTAAAAGCCGCTTTAGGTACATCGCGCACAGAGAGCGCGGATTGGGTAGTCGTGCTACACCCAGTTGATAAGTCTGTACCGACCACTTTCACATTATATATGCCCGATTTCAAATAAATATGTCTTGGATTTTGCAAAACAGACGTTTCGCCATCCCCAAAATCCCACGCTAAAGACACTGCGCTACTTGAGGTATCATTAAAAATAATAGGCTGCCCCATACAGACTAAAGGTGTATGTTTGAAACCCACCAAAGGCGAAGTACGCACCTCAATATCAGCTTGCAAACTATCATAGCCGCAACCATTATTGGCAAATTGGGTGATGGTATATTTGCCCGCTTTATTGAAAGTATATATCAAAGTATCTTGCGCAGAGGAACTATTGCCATCGGATATTGTCCAATAAATGCGCGAACCTGCCGTAGCAAAATTGGTCGCTTTGATGGTAAAAGGTACGCAACCCGTATTTTCGGGCAGATAGAAAAACGGCTTCACATTAGCGGGTGCTACGGTGATTAGTTTCACAGCAGTATCTGCCCCACAAGCGTTTGAGCCTATCATCGTCACTTTATAAGTGCGCGGTAATCCATCAGTTTTGTAAATTTGAGTGGGCGGCAAGCTGTCCGTATATTTCAAACCATTGCCCATATCCCACCAGTATTTAGTCGGTGCGCCTTTCGATACATTCACAAACTTAACTGTCATAGGCGAGCAACCTCCATCATTTTGAAAACCAAAATTGACGTGCGGACGCGCTCTTACCAATACAGAATCTGTTTTAATGCTAATGCCACAACTATTAGTAGCCACAAGCGTAATGCGGTATAATGTATCCTTATTGGCTTGAATAAAGCCAATGGGTAAAGGACTGAACGCGGTATCGGTTTGCCCGTTGCCGAAAGTCCATTTATATTGCATATTATTACCACGACTGTTATTGTAGAACGTTACGGGCACTATGTCACCACAACCGCCGTTGGTGCTTTTTGTAAAATCAGCAATACCTTGTTTGTCAATATTGACCATTTTGGTCGTTTTTCCTGAACAACCGTCCGCGTTTTTGACCGTCAACGAGACATTATACGTACCCGCTATATTATAAATATGGGTTGGGGATATAGCATTTGATACATCACCATCGCCAAAATCCCATGTTGCGGATATAAAATTTGTACTTAAATTTTTAAAAAATAAACTGATACCCGCACAAGCATTGGGTATGGTATCTATAATAGCTTTCGGAATAGGTTTTACAGTCACGACCCGCGTACCCGAATTGACGCAGCCCGAACTGGCTTGGGTATAGTTATAAAACAAAATATGCCTGCCTTCGCCCGCTACTGAGGGGTTAAAAATACCCGCCACGCTATCTGTAATACCCACGCCGCGCCATTTACCGCCCGTGGGTGTAAAATCCGCTAATTTAATAGCGGGTTCTTCGGCGCATAAACTCATGTCCGTGCCGGGATTGATATTCGTGCCACCGACCATTATTTCCATCGATTCGTAGGACGCACAACTACCCGCACCATAATAGTAACTAATTGTATTTGACCCTAAAGCGGCATTATTTGGATAAAAATAGCCCGTATTAGATACGCCTTTGCCAATCCAAGTACCGCCATCGGGATTAGCGACCAATTTGACGGGTGCGGCTGTATTGCACAGAGGAGGAACAGGCGTTAGGGTCAATTTTTCTAAACTTAATACTTTAAAAGCAACCGAATCCTTACTGACCCCGCATATATTAGCCGCTTCTACTTTCACACTATATTGCCCCGCTTGCGTATATTGTCGCGTAACAGGTGTCCGTGCCGAAGAAAAAACAGGATTACTGCCCACGAAAGTCCATTGATATGTCGCTGGAATACCCCCACTATATGTCACCATTTTAGCGGGTTCGAATGTAGAAGACAGGCACGAATCACCCATCCGCGCAAGGGCTACTTGCGGAAAAGAATTGGTAACAATAACCGTATCGAAGGTAAATGCACGACAATTATTGGTAATACCCTGTATCCTATATGTGCCTAATTCCGTAATCCGTAACGAAGGACTGGGGCTTGCTGTACTCGTACTATTCAAAAAAGTATAGCCCGTACCACCCGTAATAATCCACTGAAAACCACCCGTTTGAGGCGAACTATTCGTAAAATTGACATCAAAAGGAATGCAACTCGTTATATTGGACATGGCAACTGCCGTAGTAGGGACTGGTGTAACATTGAAAGTAACAGAATCGCGTGCCACGCCACAGACATTGCTCGCCTCCACGCGGACGGTATATTGCCCCGCTTGCGTATAGCGTTGTGCTAATGGAAGCCTATTCGTTGAAGTCGTCGGGCTACCACCCACAAATGTCCAATTATAGGCAGTAGGTGTACCACCACCGTAAGTTACTACACGGCTTGGGTCAAAGGTAACAGAGGTACAAGAATCGTTGATATTTGCTATATCTACTGTAGGGGCAGTGATGGTCGTGAAGGTTGTATCCCAACTAATATCGCGGCAACCAACACCCGTTAAGCGCATCCGATACGTACCAGTGCGTGATATGCGAATGGCAGGACTGGCACTATTACGGTTCGTCCCATTGATAAACGCTGCACCTGAGCCTCCCGACAACGACCATGAAAAGCTATCAATATTGTTAGCAGTAGCTCTAAACGTTACATCGTAGGGAATACAATTGCCGCTATTGCTGGTCACAACGGCATAATTTACTGAGGGGGTATCGCGTACAAGCACGGCTGAGGTTGTTTCTATGTTGCCACAACCATTATTTACCACCAACTTCACGGCATAAATACCCCTACTTTGAAAAATATATTGCACATTCGTACTTGTAGAACGTATTGAATCGCCATTACCAAAGTGCCATGTGTAGATAGGGTTAGGGGCATTAGCACAAGTTGTATTTGTAAAATTAAATGGCTGACCAATACAGCCAACAGGGATATTGGTCTCAAATTGCACTTTAGGTTTCAAGCGAATAGAAATGGGCGTAGCAATCCAGTTGATACTGGTATTTTCACCACAGCGTTTAAAAACTATCATACGGATAATGACACTGATATTCCGATTGCTCGGCAAGCAGGTATCGCGTGGGAAAGTATAGATATGTGTAGCATTACCAGCCCCGCGCACCACGTCAAACTTACCATCGCCCCAGCAATATATGGTGGAATCAATGGTATTAGCCGTTGTCGAATTGACAAAATTCACGACTTCGCCCTCGCAAAAAACGGTAGGGCTACCTGGTGCTAAACCACCACGCGGATTTAAGTCACCACAATCGGCAGACAAAGGTGGATTGGTGCAATCAATATCCAACGGCACTTGGGCAAATGAGAGAACGGGGACTATTAAAATCAGTAGAATTAGATATTTTCCCATGTATGTTTATGTTTTTGCTACATATATTGCGTTACAAAACCTATATTTTCTTCTTGCAATATGTGTTCCTAATATGCGCAAACGTAGGGTAAAATAATGTTAAAATGGGAAAAATACTGAGGGGGGGGCAGAAAACAAAAACGGCTTCTTACACCACAAAGATGTAAAAAGCCGTCTATACTGCATACACATTTATATTAACTATCACGTTTGTTTAAAAAAACGATTGGCATTTTAATACCCGCTTGCTACCACTTTTCTTCGTTGCCCCACGGTATTTTGAGCCTGTATGACCGCCACTGCCGCCGCCAAAACCCATACCGAATAGTCCCGCATTGCCAAAGTTCAAGGTTGCTGTCAATTCTATCGTGCCACTGCGGTTGCTTGCAATATCAAATCCCGACAAGTTCATATCGTAACTTACGCCCAATTGCGCGGTATTTTCCTTACCAAATGGCACATTTGTACCCAATACGAAAATAACCGTTGCCGTATTTCTGGCAGTATGCGCAGGATTTAATTGGTTTTGATAAAAAATACCTGCATAGGCGGGCTGCATCACGAGATAGGCGCCTGCCGTCAAAACGTCTATACTTTTCTGCCTATCATATTTAATGTTAGGCGACCATGTTATCTGGTTTTTTTGATTGTTAAACCTTATATTAGTATTGATTTCAGCACCATAATGTACCGTAAAACGGGTCGGCACATCCACGCTATCGTAATGTTGAAGCGACTCGTTTTGCATAAACGGATGGTGAATGGCAAAGCCTAATAAATGGTGACTATCGTATGTTTTCTTATTCGGTTTTATCGCCCAATCCCAGCGCAAAGCCAAACCGCCTGAGAAATCGGCAGCTATTATTTTAGTATCATCAAAAGCGAATTTACTATTTGACACAACGCCCATAGTCGGGTCAAGTTGGTCAGAAAACACAAGTTTTGACCAATCAATCGCGCGTTCCATATAGCCCGCAGATGCGCCTGCATGTAGATTCAATTTACTTGATAGTGGTACAGCTTTGCTAAATGAAAGCCTTGCTGCCGATGTTTTATAGTCCGCATGACCCTCTTTATCACTCAAAACCGACAAACCCAAGCCAAATAAAAAAGGTACTTCTGCCTCCGCTGAAGCCGTAAATGTTTCAAAACCCTTACTGTTCGGTACGCCAAACCACTGATTGCGATAGGCAGAATTAACCGTTACGCCAGAGCGCAAAGCCGTCAACGCTGGATTGAGATACGTGCTATTCGCATAAAATTGGGAAAACGATGGGTCTTGGGCAAAGACGATGTTGCTTAAAAACAACAATCCTATGGATAGTAAAAATGTTTTGGATAAGTTCATCGTAAGATTCGGTTGAATGTATAGTTTTAATTGATTTTGTAAGCTATATCAACCAATACCAAATCTGCGCCGATTTATCGTGAACGGTCAAATTTTAACAATTTAGCGTTTTATTTACTTGAAAAATAACCTAATTGGGTTAGCAAAAAAATCAATTGCTCGAAAAATAGCATACCGATTTGCATTTAAATAGTAAAAACACTATAATCTCTTTATCAGCTTTGATTGTTCAGAAAACAACTTTTAACCACCAACTTATGTAATAGTGTTTTTACCAAGTTACCTTTTATTACACTAAGCGAATAGCTATTTACCATTTTGTATCAACTATCACCTAGCTAACTTATAGACTAAAAACGCAACAATTTAATATCAAACCCAAACAAAAAATGTAACTTTGCAGAAAGATGAATTTGAATGGAATTAAGCGTAAAAAGTATAACAAAAAATAAATTCGGGCAATATTTCACACCAGAAGTAGTTGCTAATTTTATGATTGAATTGGCGGATATTTCTGCAAAGTCAAGTATATTAGAGCCATCTTGTGGAGAAGGTGTTTTTTTACAGTTACTCCACGACAAGGGATTTGACAATTTAACAGCTTTTGAGATAGACGAAGAATTGGCACAAGACTTTCCAAATGTTCGTTACGAAAGTTTCATTTCGGCAAAAATTTTCACAAAATTTGACCTAATTATAGGTAATCCACCCTATATTCGTTGGAAAAACTTAGAAGACAACTTAAAACAAGAACTTTCTTCAAACCCAATTTGGAACAAGTATTTCAACAGTCTTTGCGATTATTTATATATTTTCATTCTCAAATCTATTGAATTATTGAATGAAAACGGACAACTTATTTTTATATGTCCTGAATATTGGATGAATACAACTCATTCAATTTCGCTTCGCAATTACATGGTTGCGAATGGCTATTTTGAAGAAATTTATCATTTCAACGAAACACCAATTTTTGACAGAGTAACCGTTTCTATTGTGATTTTTAAGTTTGTAAAAAGCAAACAGACCTCGGACAAAATTAAAGTGGCTAAATTTTATGCCAACCAAAAATTGACTATTGAAACGCTACAAAAAGTAAAATTTCAAATTGAATTGAAAGATGCTGAATATTTACAAGTAACTCAATTCAAAATTAATGAAAGATGGCTTTTACAGTCAGACGAAGTACGAGAAGAATTGCGTACTTTAGAGCATAATTGTTTAAAGAAAAATCAAAACTTGTTACTCAACTTGTTCAATGAAGAAAAACAAGAATTTCACACTATTGGAGAATTTTGTGATATTGGTAATGGTTTGGTTAGCGGTTTAGATAAAGCATTTCAAGTTAATGGACATACTTTAACAGACAATGAAAAAAAAGCAACGTTAAACGTTGTAAAAGCAAAAGATTTGAAGCCATTTTTTGCTCAAAGTATTACAAAATATATTTTTATTGATGAAGGACTTGAAGAAGCTACATTTTCAGCCGAGTACCCAAATTTTCATATTCATTTTCAAAAATATAAAGAAGACTTAGGCAACAGATACCAATACAACAGAAAAATAAACTATTGGGAATGGGTGTTTTTAAGAAATTTCAATCTATTCAACAACCAAGATAAAAGGATTTTTGTGCCTTGTAAGGAACGAATATCAAATAAAAATCATTTCCGTTTTGCGCTCGTGGACAAAGGCATTTTCCCAACCCAAGACGTAACTGCCATATTTAAAAAGCATTATGTAAAAGAAAGTATTGAGTATTTTTTGGCATATTTGAACAATCCTATTGTTTTTGATTGGCTAAAATGTAACGGCATTGTGAAAGGAAATATAGTTGAATTTTCCGAAAAACCAATTGCAAGTATTCCATTCAGAGTAATTGACTGGGCAAACAATGAAGAAGTTGCATTACATGAAAGCATAACAAATGCAACTAAACAATTTCTTGAAACAAAGCAAGAAAGTATTTTAGACAATATCAACGAACTATTTATTAGACTTTTTAACCTTAACAAATGAACGTAAATTATACCGAACTCATAAAGAAAGTTAAGGGAACATCTGTACCTAAACCGCTTTCAGGAACATTGTCAGGACACGCTGCGGGCGAGCCTTTTGACAAGCACGTTTATAATGAAATCAAAAAACAGTTTCCTAAAAATACATTTCGACAATACGAATATCTGAACGATTTATATGAAAAGAACGAAATTGAACTAATAACAAAAAAGAAGGAAAGAGTAGATTATAAGAAAAATAATCCTCTAAAATCAGTAGTAGCTACTAAGAAAGAACTCTTAATGAAAAGGCAAAATCTTATTTCATCTAAAACTATTGGCTACTTGCTTCAAAGGGGCGAAAAAGATACCAAATCTTGGACTAAAAGTAATGAATTAGATGAAAAACAAGATGACACTGCAGATGTTTTGGTTATAAAAGATGATTTCTATGAAATTATTGATATTAAAACAAGAAATAAAACAAGTGGTAAGAAATCTCAACCTCCCAATATTATTTCAGCATTTAAGGTTGCTGAGATGTGCCAATTGATGATTGACAACAACGAGTTTGAAAATTTTACGATTAACTATTTTGAGATTGATTGGGAATTGGACAAAGAAAAGTTAATTTGTAAAGATGCTCACTTTGCAAGTTTATTCATGTGTAACCCAAGCAACCTTTACATTAATTGGGCTGCAGCGATGCAAATTCAATTTCACGTTTGCGATTTAGACCAAAAGTTTGGAGGGGGTAGAGAAGAATGGGCAGTTGCTTATTTAAAACACTTTGTAACACAAGCAAAAAAAAGAGCAACCGATATGATTACTAAATTTGTTAAACCATTTGAAAAGTACATCAAGTAGCAAGAAAAAATTAGCCTCAAAATTAATATATATCTCTTATTTTTACCCTCAAAATCTTGAAAATATGGTCAAAATACTGAGGGGGTGCTTCGTTCCGATATGCCTATTGTTGCTTTTCAATCAATGCGGCAGCGATACCAAACAAAACAATCAAAAGGTATTTCACTACAACCAAATCAATCAAGTGACCTCGCTTGACCCTGCTTTCGCACGCACCCAAGCGAATATGTGGGTCATTGACCATCTCTACAATGGTTTGGTTTATCTCGATGATAGTTTGAACGTGATACCCTGCTTGGCAAAACGTTGGCAGATTTCGCCCGATGGTTTAGATTATACTTTTTTCCTACAAAACAATGTTTTTTTTCATGATAATACCTGTTTTCCAAATGCTAAAGGGCGTAATATGACGGCTTCTGATGTGGTATATAGCTTTTCGCGTCTTATAGATACGGTGTCCGTCAATTCGCCCGGATCGTGGATATTCAAGGGCAGAGTGCGGGCGCAAAACCCTTTTGAAGCTGTAAATGATACCACATTTGTGTTACATTTGGCAAAACCTTTTCGCCCCATGTTGGGCATATTGACCCAACAATATTGCTGTATTGTGCCGCACGAAGCGATTGATTTTTATAAAAAAGATTTTAGAAAAAACCCTGTTGGCACAGGTGCATTTCGCTTCAAAAAATGGTTAGAAAATCAAGGCTTATTTTTGTTAAAAAATGAAAAATATTGGGAACACGATACAGCGGGGCAGCCACTACCCTATCTCGACGGGGTCAGAATTAGCTTTATGCCCGATAGAAAAACGGCTTATTTGGAAATGATGCGCGGCAAATTGGACTATATGGTGGGCATCGAATCAAGCATCGTCAATGAATTATTAACCATAGATGGCGAATTGCAACCCAAACAATTGGGTAAAATTCAACTCATAAAAACGCCTTATCTCAATTCTGAATATTTGGGCATAAATATGAATTTTGAGGGACGCAAAGCCGACCCCCTCAGTATTAAAAAGGTCAGACAGGCTCTGAACTATGGTTTTGACAGAGAATTGATGCTCCGCACTTTCCGCAATTCGATGGGCAAGCCCGCCACGAGTGGTTTTGCACCGCGCGGTCTGCCATCTTTTGATGATAACACCGTTGGATATAGCTACAATCCACAAAAAGCACGGCAATTGCTCGCCGAAGCGGGCTATCCGAATGGCAAAGGCTTACCCACTATTCAGTTGCTTTTGGTCAAAGATTACTTGGATTTATGCACCTATATTGCCCGACAATGGGAGGATTTGGGCATAAAAGTACAACTCGATGTGATGGAAACGGCAACCATGCGCGAGCGTATGGTGCGCGGCACTACCCATTTTTTCAGAGGGTCATGGATAGCCGATTATCCCGATGCAGAAAGTTTTTATACTGTTTTTTATTCAAAAAATCCTGCCCCGCCCAACTATACCCGCTTCAAAAACGCTGAATTTGACCGCCTTTACGAAGCCGCTTTGGAAGAAAATGACGATACCAAACGGTATGCCCTCTATCACCAAATGGATAAGGTTTTGATAGAAGAATGCCCCGTTATCTTCTTGTTTTATGACGAAAGTAGCCGCTTTGCAAGACAAAACATCAAAGGCATGAGTCGTAATGCAATGAATTTGTTGCCGTTGAAAACAGTCAAGAAAGAGTGATACCCCTCAGTATTTTCATGTAAATCTGTATAAATATTTTGACATTTTCAACTATTGGCTTAAATTTGTTCAAAGTATTCTTAAACGAAAAACAGGCTATGGGAATAGAAACTTATGATTTAAAAGCCAAAAACTCTTTAATGTCTTTTGAATTTATTAGCCTTGGGTCAAAAGGGGCTATCAACAAACGAGTACAGTATCAAAAAATTGATGCCGATGATGATGTGTATAATTTAGCTTTTGGCGATGTTGATAGGGCTACAAACGATATTGATGATTTTGTTATTACAAATAATAATGATACAACTAAAGTATTAGCGACAGTAGCATCAACAGTACCTATTTTTATAGCCAAATATCCTAATGCAATCATTTATGCAAAAGGGAGTACGCCAACGAGGACACGTTTATATCAAATTGGAATCGCCAAAAATCTTGAGGTAATAAATGAAAACTTTACTATTTTTGGGTTATTGGAAGATAATAAGTTAGAAATTTTTCAAAAAAACAAGCCTTATTCGGCTTTTGTAATTATAAAAAAAAGATAAAATGTTAAAAAGCATATCTATAAGTACTGTTAAAAAACCCGTTCTTATCATTGACAATGATTTGGATGATACAATATTATATCCTGAAAAATTAAAAGAAATAAAAGAAGTACTTACTAAAAATCCGATACCAGCTGAAATATATTTGAATAGGTTTTCAAAAACTGAACAAGAACATGGTTTTTGGGTCAATGGTATTGTTAAGCAAGCGGATGGCGGGAAAAACACATTTTTAATAGTATCTAATACTAAAAATACACAAACCCAATATATAATCCAAACAATATCTAAAACATTAAATTTAATTGTCAAAAATCATTGGGGCAAATCTATAAAAGCGCATATACAACCCACTATAAATAAAGAAAACCGCTTTGAGTATGTGTTAATCAATATTGCATAAAAGTATAGCTGTCATATTTCAATATAAAAGCTGATAACCCATTTAGGATTATCAGCTTTTATATTGTAAGCTTGTCCCAAATTACAAATAAAAAACAATCCAGAACCCAATAATTTTAGAAAAAAAAGTATTTTTACAACGATTTGGCAAAGTTTTGTGTAGCAATTTTGTTGATACACGGTAATACTTTGATTATCAGAAAATTACGCAATAGCATAAACGATTATATTCGAGAAAACACGTTTGACCAAAGGAGAAAAAACAGATGGACTTGCCTTTATTCAAGATACGCGAAAAAGATAAATATGGCTTTATTGATGCCGAGGGCGAAATATTAATTGAGCCGCAATACTTGCACGTCGAAGACTTCCACAATGGCTTCGCCCGGGTTCAGGTATTCGACAAAGTAGTGTTGATGGACGCGGCAGGTCGGCTTTTGCTCAAAAAACTGTTCAACTACGTTGGGCAAATGGAAGAAGGATTGGTGCGCGTGCAATTGGTCAATCTTTGGGGTTTTATGGACGGGCGTTGCAATCTTATCATTGATATACAATTTGAGGAAGTCAGTGATTTTAGCGGTGGTTTTGCGGCGGCACGGTTCAATGGCAAATGGGGCTATATCAACCGCGAGGCAGAGTTTGTGATAAAACCACAGTTTGATGCTGCCGATAAATTCAATAATGGTTTAGCTGCTGTTCTGCAAGATGAAAAATGGGGCTATATCAATAGCAAAGGCAAATTTGTGATTGAACCACAATTCGATAGAGCGTTCACATTCAAAGGCGATATGGCGACTGTTGTGAATGACGAAGACAATACATGGGGCATCGTGCATAAATCGGGTCAAATCGTGCTACCCCCTCAGTATCCCTTCATCGAAAATGTGTCGGAAGGCACTTTCCACGAAGGTTTGGCGACTATTATGGTGGATAATAAATTTGGATTTATTGACGATAAGGGTGAAGTGATTATCAAGCCCGTTTTCGATTTTGCGGGTAGTTTTCACAATGGTTTAGCCGTTTTTAAATACAAAGAAAAGTATGGCTATATGACCAATACGGCGCAACTCCACATAGAACCGCGTTTCGATGAAGCGACCCAATTCAGCGAAAATTTGGCAGGTGTGCGCGTCAATCAACAATGGCTTTTTATTGATGGCGAAGGGAATATTGCCATACCGCCACGCTATTTGGATAATATTTCTCCTTTCAAAAATGGCTTAGCTTGGATTGAAAAAAATGGTATGTGGGCATATATAAATGCACAAGGGCAGGTGGTTTGGTTAGAAGAAGATATTATTTGAAGTATGAAGTATGAAGTATGAAGTATGAAGTATGAAGTATTTAAAACGACAAAAGCGATAATGAGGTTTACTCTTTATCGCTTTTTTGTTTGTATATATCTATTGAAAAATCTATTGCGGCAATATCATCTCGAACTTCTCGATGGGCATTTGCACAGTTTTCTTCCCAATTTTTACCATCAATAATCCTTCTTTGGCAATGGCAGGTTTAGCGACTGTTACATTGTCTTCTTTTTCTACGCGGACGTAGTACGTTTCACCCGCTTTGGTCGTCATTTTGGATTTGCTGGTTTCCGAAAAAACGGGTTTTAAAACTACTTGCCCGCCATAATCTTTGACAGTCAGACTTATCAACTCAATAGTACAGGCTTTTAGCGTTTTTATTTGCACTTGAAAATAGTCTTTACCTTGTATAGGGGTATTTTCCTCCCCCTTGGGCAAAATACCACGATGTCCTGTATTACCACGTTGCGCTTGGGTACATTCTACAGCGACTTTTTGAGCCGAACAAGCAGTTGTTGACAATAATATAGCGAAAAGGAAAAATTTGAAGAAGTGCATTGTCATAGTTTTTAAATGTGAAAAATCGGCTTTGCGAGAGCTTATGTTCGGGAAACTTTTAAAGCTTCCCGAACATGGACGTATTTTAGAAGAAAACGCCACCCCCTCAGTATTATTTCACTCAAATTTAGTTTTCCATGCTTGGCAGCAGATGGGTGTTTTTGATTTTGTTTTTAGAGAACCAAAATTATTACGCCATAACAGCCGAACCGTACAATTCAGCACGCAAATTTTTGATTTTATTGCTGTGCAGATATTCACCATAGTTCATTAATTGGTCAATCACGCCATTAGGTGCAATTTCGATAATGCGGTTCGCAACCGTATCCAATATCTGGTAGTCATGTGAAGTAAAGACCATATTACCTGTAAAATCTTTCATACCGTTGTTCAAGGCTGTGATAGATTCGAGGTCAAGATGGTTGGTTGGTTCGTCCAAAATGAGGAAATTTGCATTTTGTAGCATCGTTTTTGACAACATACAACGTACTTTTTCGCCACCCGATAGTACACTCGCGTTTTTAAATACATCTTCACCACTAAACAACATACGACCTAAGAAACCACGAATAAACGCTTCCTCTTTCTCTTTTGAATATTGACGCAACCAGTCAATTAAATTCACATCATTCTGTCCCATAAAAAATGGGCTATTGTCATTCGGCAAATATTGAACGGTTATGGTTTGACCATATTGATACGAACCCTCAAAATCTTTGTCCTCACCCGCAACGATATTGAAAAATGCGGTCAAAGCTGACGCATTACGACTAATAAGGGCGATACGCTCTCCTTTATTCATCCGAATAGACAAGTTTTGGAACAAATAATTGCCATCATTATCTTTTTTAGATAAGTTGCTGCACTCCAATATCACATCTCCCGGCTCGCGTTCTGGTTTGAAGGCGATGTAAGGATAACGGCGACTTGATGGCATCATATCCTCCAAATTCAATTTATCCAACGCTTTTTTACGGCTTGTCGCTTGCTTCGACTTTGAGGCATTAGCGGAGAAACGCGCGATAAACTCTAACATTTCTTGGCGTTTTTGCTCTACTTTCTTGTTTTTATCTGCCATTTGGCGCGACATCAACTGGCTCGTTTCGTACCAGAATGTATAGTTACCCGTAAACATACGGATTTTCCCAAAGTCCACGTCCACCACACTCGTACACACCATATCCAAAAAGTGACGGTCGTGCGAGACAACAATCACGA
>JAYVKQ010000631.1:0-7210 GCA_043768285.1 Saprospiraceae bacterium
ACACTATTACCAATAGACCCCCTGTGCAACCTTCAACGGCTAATCGCCCTACGGTAAATAACTCAGGTGAGTTTACTTTTGATATAGCGCCAGGTGGCTCTGGACAGCCTCAAAATAATTATCCTACTAACAATACAAGCTATCCGCAAACTAATTACCCGCCATCTTCACAACCGTCTTCGGGTACAACTTACTATCCATCAACGGGTAATACAACGACTAATCCGTCTTCGGGTACGGGTACAACTTATTATCCATCTGATAATAACAATTACCCGTCAAATACAACGACGTATCCATCTTCTGGCTCAAATAATTACCCTTCTACAGATGTGAATAGCACACCTTCGTACCCAAGTTATCCGAGCAGACCCGCTACGCAGCCATCAAGACCAACTACTCAACCATCAAAACCTACGACCGCGACACCACGCCCGCCCACCCAACCAATGGGCGCAGTGCAGTATCATACTGTAGGTAAAGGCGATACGATGTATGGCTTATCAAAAAGGTTCGGTGTTACGGTAGATAGATTAAGAGAATTGAATGGTATGGCTGATACAAATATCAAAATTGGACAGCAATTACGGGTGAAATAATGCCCCTAATGCTTTAAAAACAATACATCCCGCTTATTCAGATGACTGAATGGGCGGGATTTTTAGTTCAGAAAATTCATACCAGATATGACTTTTCAATCGAAATCATAAAACGCTCTGGCGATACTTTCTCTGATTTTTTAAACAACCGACTAAAATAACATGGGTCATTATAAACCCAATTCATGGGCAATTTACTTAATACTTTTCTCATTGTGATACAACGCTTGCTTGGCTTCTTCAATAACCCGCCCAGTTATCATATCGGTAAGATTTATATTAAGCTGTGACTTGACGATACGAGCCAAGTTTTTACTGCTTTGACACAAACATTTGGCATAATAGGCATTCTTATTTTGGGCTTAAAAACAGCAATATTTTTTTCTACCCCAAAAGCCTTTCCGACGTGTGAAAAGGCTTTTGGTTTGAAAAAATACTGAGGGGGTGCTAAAAATCATTATCATCCTTTATATCCTACACATCCTAATTCAATTATTCTTTCACCCTTACCTTTTCCCCCTATGCCTAACGATTTAGATAAACTTGCGTTTTTTGAAAAATATAAATGATAGTTTGGATTGGTTTTTTCAATAAAAGTCTATACTTTTGTTAAAATAAGAGAAATATGTATTATTTATCTAACAGAATTACCATAGACCCAGATATTTGTAATGGCAAACCCACCATCCGCAATATGCGTATTACTGCACAAACCATTTTAGAATTTCTAAATGCGGGTGATTCTAAAGAAGCCATTTTAGAACAATACCCAGTGCTTGAGGCAGAAGATATTGATGCTTGCTTGACATTTGCTGTACAACTTATGGCACGTAACTATACCCTTATGCCTTTAGCTAAATCTGCTTAAAATATGCCCCTTTTTCTTATTGATGTCAATCTACCCTACAAAGTGCCGTCATGGATAGGACGAGATTTTGTTCATGCCTTAGATATAAATCCCAAAATGTCGGATAATCTGATTTGGGAATATGCTAAAAACCACGATTTGACCATTATTTCAAAAGATGCCGATTTTTCTAACCGTATCATGTTTTCTCAACCACCACCTAAAGTCATTCATTTAAAAATTGGCAATATGAAATTAGCTGATTTCATTGCATTTATTGACACTGTATGGGCAGATATTTGTCTCTTAAATGAAACCAATAAATTGGTCAATGTTTTTAAAGATAGGCTTGAGGCGGTTAATTAGCTAAAAATCCTTATCATCCTTTATATCCCACACATCCTAATTCAATTATTCTTTCACCCTTACGTTAATTTACTGTTAGTTAAAAAGCAAAAAAGCGTATCGGGCTTCGGTACGCTTTTTTGCTTTTTAACTATTGAATTCGCCAATTATGAATATTTTACAAAACATAGTCAATTAACTAATATAAATTTTAACTTTTTTAAACCATTATTCGCACAAGAAATCAGTTTTTAGAATCTATTATGTGTTTTTTAATATTAGGATTTTCAGAAATCAAGAAATCCTCGATTTTCCCTTTTTCCCAGTTCTTTGCAACTCCAAATACTATATAATCAAGATTAGAAGCATTTACTGGAATATCTAATCCTTTATTTCTATCCCATTTATAGCAAAAGGTTTGAAAGTAAGTTTCTTTTGTAATGGCATCTTTATATTCAATTAAAATATAGTAAAAAGATAGCTTTACATATCGTATTATATGGTCTAAGTCGTCTATTTGGTCGCATTCATGTTCGTCTTCTATAATAGTACTTGTACTAACTATATCTTTTTTTTCATGAATTGTTATAGTAAAAGTTGAATCAATTATCCAAAGACGAGTTTTGAGAGTTACTGCTGGTCTAACCCCCTTATTATAGTAACAAAATACCAACCTATAAGTATTATTTAATCCTGTTCTATGGTATCCTGCATCTTTTGTTACTATATATGGTCTTTGTGCCTTTATTTCATAATCGATTTGTTTTATAGAGGCATTGGATTGCTTCTTCCATTCTTTTAATTGATTTTCAAATTGTTTCTGTTGAATTCTTTGTTGTTCCTTTGATTCTTTACTCGCATCATCGAATTGCTTTTTTGCATCTTCATTTTGCCGATAAGATAATAAGTATTGTTTTTCGGATAATTCAACACTTCTTTGAGTCTCTTTTAAAGATTTTTCAAAATCTGTATGATTTTTCTCAATTCCCCAAGCTGTAATGAACATTGCTGTAATAGAAACAGCAATAGTCCAAAAGTTAAATGAATTAAAATTGGATTTTGTATCGGTTTGACTATCCATTATTTTATAAATTTTTAAGTAATTTTATATAACTACTATATTTCTATTATCTCGTAGCAATAATAGCATTAAAGTTTCCTGTAAACTGTCTTTGTATCATAAAAATTAGTTGGTATTGCAAATATAAAAAAAAACAATAACACTTTAAAGTTAATTCGTTAACAAACCTATTTTCTTACAAATTTCTCCAAACTCAATCTCATTCACCACATTCACAATGGGGAAAGGCGTTCTTTTAAGCACATTAAAGTGTTTATCATTTGTTACCAAATAATCTGCGCCGATAGCTATGGCGCAATCGGCAAATTTTTCATCATCTTGGTCATTAGGAATAAGGCGAAAATAATAGCTTTTTGATAGATACTCGACATTGGGTAATAGGTCTAAAGCATCTAAAAACAATTCGGCAGTGGTGGCATTATAGAATTGGGTTAATATTTCCTCATATTCGTCCAAAATATCAGTAGTGACACAAAGTGTCAGTTGTTGATTTTCAATAGCCTTGCGAAACCAATAACAGGAAGAGCGGGGGCTAATCATTTTAATGATGATATTGGTATCAATAACGACTTTTAGCGGTTTCATAACTGAGGAGTATTATTGTGCTTGCCGTCTGCGGTAAGGTGTACGACGGTGTTCAAAAGAGGCTTTTTCAATATCAGAATCCGAAAGCCCTTTTTCAGCAATCACTTTTTCGACATGAGCATCCAACAACTTAAACTTAAAAGTTATCAACAGTTGTTTAAGCTCCTGCAATTGGCTATCAGTCAAGTCACTTGAAAACAGCTTTAAGATTTCGACTTGTGCCTCATTGAATGGCATTTTTAATACATTTCCCATGTGTGTGTATTATTTTTATACAAAGAAAACTATTTTATTTCAAAACTTCAAATTTTCCAATACTAAGACATCAACTAAATTTTGCCCAATGCCCCCTCAGTATTTTTTAGCAAAAAAACGGTTATATTTGCTTCTAAATCAAGATAGCATAATATATGAACCCAATCAATAGAGTTATATTAATAGTATTAGATAGTGTTGGCATCGGTGAACTGCCAGATGCCCGTTTGTATGGCGATATAGGCAGCAATACGCTGGGCAATATCGCCAAACATTACCCAAAATTGGCATTACCTAATCTCACGGCTATGGGTCTTGGCAATATTGATACGAAGAATGCTTTAGCAAAAACCCAAATGCCAACGGCAGCTTTTGGCAAAGCGATGGAGCAATCGGCAGGTAAAGATACCACTACGGGACATTGGGAAATCAGTGGTGTGGTGTTAGACAAACCTTTTCCTACTTTTTTAGACGGCTTTCCAAGCGCATTTATGCAGCAATTTGAGCAAGCGATTGGCACTAAAACCATCGGCAATTATGCGGCATCAGGCACAACTATCATCAACGATTTGGGTGATGAGCATATCAAAACGGGCTTTCCAATCGTTTATACTTCGGCAGATAGTGTTTTTCAAATTGCGATGCACGAAGCGGTGTTTCCTATCGAAAAACAGTATGACATATGCCAAATTGCCCGCAATTTACTGAGGGGGGACTATGAAGTTGGGCGCGTCATTGCGCGACCTTTTGAAGGCACATCTGGCAATTATTCAAGGACGAGCCGAAGGAAAGATTTTTCGGTCATGCCACCCGAAACGGTTTTAGATGCTATCAAAAAAAACAATATGGACGTATATGCCGTAGGAAAGATAGTGGATATTTTTGCAGGTAAAGGTATCTCTCAATATATAAAAACGGCTGATAATAGGGAGGGGGTCAAAGCCACAATTGCGGCTATAAAGCGACCCAGCAAAGGGCTTATTTTTACAAATTTGGTAGATTTTGATATGCTCTATGGACATCGGCGCGATATTGAAGGCTATGCAAAAGCCTTGATGGACTTCGATAGCTATTTGCCTAAATTGATACAACAACTGAAAGCAGATGATTTATTGATAATCACAGCCGACCACGGCAACGACCCTTCTTTCACAGGCAGTGACCATACGCGTGAGTATATTCCGATATTAAATTATGGTAAAAAAATTAAAGCGGGCTATACTATTGGTGTCAGAAATTCCTTTGCAGATATAGCGGCAACGATAGCCGAAGCGTTAAATGTTGCGTATGAAACGCAGGGGAAAAGTTATTTTTCGGAGATTATTGAACAGTAAAAAAAATAGGCTGTCCAAAATGTACCGTCGAATTTATTCGACGGAGACGTTGATAGTCAATAGTTTACGCAGCCCGTCGAATAAATTCGACGGTACAGTTACTAACTTTTTCAGCAATACTTAACATACTAAAACCCAATAAAATGAGACAAATTTTAGGCGCATCAGAATTAGTGTTGAACTCCAATGGCAGTGTCTATCATTGCAATGTGCTCCCCGAAAACTTGGGGGACACTATCTTTTTGGTTGGCGACCCTAACCGTGTGCCTATGGTGTCTAATTTTTTTGATACTATTGATTTTCAAACCCAAAAAAGGGAAATCGTTACGCATACGGGTATGAAAAACGGCAAACGAGTTACGGTTATTTCAACAGGCATGGGAACGGATAATATTGATATTGTTCTGAGTGAATTAGATGCGGCTGTCAATATTGATTTGGTTAAAAAAAAGGTAAAATCCAAGCATAAACAATTGACATTCATCCGATTAGGCACATCTGGCGCATTACAAGAAGATATTCCCGTTGATAGTTTTTTAGCCAGTACGCATGGTTTGGGTTTTGATGGATTGGTGCTTTATTACGCAAAATCAAAGCCTTTTTCAGATAATTTATTTATCAAAACATTCATTAAAGAAGCCCATTGGGATAAAAAACTGCCCCGCCCTTATTTGGTAGAAGGCGATGCTGGCTTGATAGAAAAAGCAAAAGCATTGGGTTTTCACACAGGCATCACGGCAACAGCGACGGGTTTTTATGGACCACAAGGTAGGGTATTAAGATTGGGTGTCAATGATAAATTGATGAATGAACGATTGTCCAAGTTTCGATTTGACAATATGCGCATCACCAATTTTGAAATGGAAACATCGGCAATATATGGTTTATCAAAACTCATGGGACATCGCGCCTTGACCATTAATTGCATTGTTGCCAATCGGTTTACGGGGCAATTTAGTAAGGATTATCAGAAACCTGTGCGTGAGATGATAGAAAAGGTTTTGGGGGCGTTTGTTTGACACCCCCTCAGTATTTTGGCAAAAAAGGCATTTATGCATTGATTTACATATTGTCAGGGCGATTGAAATCGCCCCCTATTGATATTTATTCGTGGTCAAAATCAATAGCGGGCGATTTCAATCGCCCTTCGGATGCCGCCACAATGTCCATATGTGGAATTTCAGCAAAAAGTGTAACGAAAATGAAAAAAAATCATTTAAAACCGTCGGATTATTTGACTTTGGAGGAAAGGAAAACACTTTTGGAAAAAAGCGACCTCAAAGCCTTTTTAGAAGTAGTGCATACGTGGTCTTGGATTGCTTTCGCTTTTGCCCTTGTCTATTTTTTTCCAAATATAGGGACAATTATTATAGCTTTGTTCATATTAGGGGGTAAGCAATTGGGTTGCGCCATTATTTTGCACGATGCCAGTCATTATGCGTTGTTCAAAAGCAAAGCGATGAATGATTTTGCAGGCAGTTGGTTGGGGGCATATCCTATTATGAACGATATGTATCGCTACCGCCCCTATCACCTCGACCACCATAATAATACAGGCACAATAGAAGACCCCGATTTATCGCTAACGAAAGGTTATCCAACGACTTTTGCATCAATGGTGCGTAAATTAGGGCGCGATTTGATAGGGGCAACGGGCATAAAATCACAATTGGGTTTATTGGCTATGCACTTAGACATTATTCAATATACTTTGGCAAGAGAAATTATCAGACTTAAAAATCAAGGTACCCCCCTCAGTATTAGACTGAAAAATAGCCTATTAAGACTATATGGCCCTTTGGTTTTTCAAGCCTTGTTGTTTGGCTTTTTTTATAGTATTGGCGCACCCTATTTATATCTGCTTTGGATTGGTGCACTATTGACGACTTTTAATTTTTCTTTACGCATACGGTCAATGGCAGAGCACTCAATGGTTGAAGATTCGGAAGACCAAATGCGGAATACACGGACTGTGTATGCTAATTTTATAGAAAAAATTTTATTTGCACCGCACAATGTCAACTATCATTTAGAACACCATATGTTGATGAGCGTACCGTCGTACAATTTACCCACCATGCACAAGATACTAAAAGCCAAAGGTTTTTATGAAAAAGGCTTATTGGCAAATGGGTATTGGGCAATTCTTAAAATGGCGGTGATA
>JAYVKQ010000632.1:0-2750 GCA_043768285.1 Saprospiraceae bacterium
CTTCAATTTGTTTTAAAATCAATATGTATGGCATAAAAAAAGCGACTTCCCACCCGAAGCCGCTTTTTTGATGCCCAAATACTGAGGGGGTGCTTATCCTTCATTTTAGTTAAAAGTAAAATAAAAAATTAAATTATGTATAAAAAAATAGTTATCCTGAAAAATAGCTCTTATTTTTGTCAAAAATTTTAACTATAAGTGAATTTCAAACTTGTCAAAATTGAGCAATTGTCGGGTAGAAAAGCGACAATTTATTCGGCAATAGTAGGGAACGAAGGGAAAACTTTATTCGATAAATTCATCGCTGAAAACATTGTGGATTTCAAAGATGAATTGCTGAAAATAAGACGTACCCTCACCACTATTGCCCACGACACGGGTGCAAGAGAACAATTTTTCGATAAGCCCGAAGGCAAGGCAGGTCAATCCGTTTTTGCACTTTATGACCGACCCGATAGCAAATTAAGGTTGTATTGTTTTAGATTTGACAGGCATATTCTGATACTCGGTAGCGGTGGTTTTAAACCAAAAAATATCAGTGCCTTTCAAGAAGACCCTAAATTGACTTACGAAAATAAGATAGTCAGATATATTTCAGACACCCTAACACAAGCCATTAAAGACAGAGATATTAAGCAATCCGCAGACGATATGGAATTATTAGGCAATTTGGAATTTATTGATTATGATGAAGATATAGATGATTAAAATAATTAAAAAGCTAAATCTAATGACGAAAGTAAAGAAAACACAAAGCAAAGAGGCTTATTCAAGCCCTGAATTAGACGCTTTTTTAGCGTTAGAAGAAACAATTAATACGGACTATATCAGAACGAGTATGCTTTTAGCGGCTCAAATCCAAGATGCGATGCTTGCAAAAGGCATCGGCAAAAAACAATTTGCTGATTTGCTGGGCAAAAAACCGTCTGTCATTACGAAATGGTTGAGTGGAACGCATAATTTTGAAATTCATACACTTACCCAAATTGCAAACGCTCTAAATATCAAACTCTTCGCTTTTGATATACCTAATGAAAAAGAAACGATTATATTAAATCCGAACATAACCTATCAATTCAAATTAGATAGCCCGATTGGAGTACAACAGTATTCAAGAATTTAAACGCTCATCAAAAAAAGCGGCTTCCCACCCGAAGCCGCTTTTTAATGCCCAAATACTGAGGGGGTGCAAACTCACTTGTCTTTAACCAAATTAATCAATTCATACTGATTACCACGTGTTTTTCGGACAAGTGACGCGTACTTTATTATCAAAAAACGCCCGTATTCTATCCCAATACTGAAAGAGGGAAAACAAAAACCATATTTTTATCGTCCTATTTGTCTTTTTCTATAAAAACCAGTATTTTTGCTGCATTATGGCAAAAGACAAAATACACATACCCGTCAAAGAGGCTTTAATTGATGACGGTTGGTTAATTACAGATGACCCACTTTATATCAAAGTTGGCACATTGACTGTTTTCGTTGATTTGGGTGCTGAAAAAGTATTTGGTGCTGAAAAAGACGGCGAAAGAATCGCTGTTGAGGTCAAAACATTCGGCAATCCTTCATTTATGACGGCATTATACGAAGCTGTCGGGAAATATGCGGTTTATCGAAAGGCTTTAAAATTAGATGAATCAGACCGCGTTTTGTATTTGGCTATGCCCGAAGATGTTTATGATAAGTATTCAAAAGAACCCCTTTTTATAGGTAGTTTAGAAGAGGGAAAAATTAATTTAATTTTATTTGACACCACTATTGAAAAAATCACAACATGGATAACAAGATAGAAAAATACCAAGAAGCCATTCTCAATATTTTGAGTGAATATTCAAAAATCAAATATTCGAATGTGCAAGGCGAAAACCAAGTCATTGCCGATAAAGACAATAACCGCTTTCTGATAATGACAATCGGTTGGCAAAAAAATCATTTTGTACACGATTGCCCGATGCACTTTGACATTATTAATGGCAAGGTTTGGATACAATCAAATATGACTGAATGGAATGTTGGTGAAATGCTTGAAGAACATGGTATTTCTAAATCGGATATTGTATTAGGTTTTTTAGCACCTTCGACACGCGCTTATTCAGAATATGCGATTGCTTAAAATCGAAAATTTTTGATTTATCAAAAAAGCGGCTTCCCACCCGAAGCCGCTTTTTTGATGCCCAAATACTGAGGGGGTGCTTTTATTTCAGCCAGAAGGTGCTGAATTGTTTTATAAACCCTTGAAAACAAACTTATCAATTTTAACTTGCCCATTTCCTTTCCAATAAATAGCGGGTTTAAGGCTTGAAAAACGCCCGAGTATATTGTGTTGATAGCCTTGTAAGTTCATAGAATTGGGGTAATGTGTCCAATTTGAGCCGTCATTGCTGTACCACATATCCAAGTCATAATCCGTCACACGTATTTTCAAAAAGCGTATATTTTCAGCTTTTACTGAGGGGCTACCATATTTTAATGATGTGCCTTGCCGCGTGACTTTATTGCCCTTGACCGAAATGCCCGCATAGCCATTGTCTCGATAATAGGCGACTAAACCGACTTCTACTGAGGGGTCGGCATCAAAGGCAATTTGTAATTCATAATTGGGTGTAGGCGTTGTCGTGTGCATCACTTTCATACTGTCATTTTCGGAGGTGATGATGAGGTTGCCGTCTTTTAAAGCGATGTATTTTTTATCATACATATCCGAAAACTGCCATTGTTGGTGGAGCGTTTCGGTGTTGAAATCG
>JAYVKQ010000633.1:0-4253 GCA_043768285.1 Saprospiraceae bacterium
AAAAAAATCAATATCGTGTCAATTATTCCCAATTTTCTGTTTCCTAAACCACTGCCTCGAATATGCAATACCCCCTCAGTATTTTTAGCATTTTTAGCATTTTTAGCATTTTTAGAACAAAATATACTTAAAATACGTACCTTACCTTGAATTTTAATTAAAAACGGTATGCCTTTAAATATTCCAGACCCAGGTTATAAGCGCGTTGTCATTGTAGGTGGTGGTTTCGGTGGCTTGACGCTTGCACAAAAACTCGCCAACACGCCTTATCAAGTTATATTGATTGATAGAAATAATTATCATCAATTTCAACCTTTGTTTTATCAAGTGGCTATGGCAGGTTTGGAGCCGAGTAGTATTGTTTTTCCCTTCCGTAAAGTTTTTCAAAAAGCCAATAATGTTCTGTTTCGTGTAGCCGAAATGGAGGAGATTTTCCCTAATGAAAAATATATAGTAACGGATAAAGGGCGTATGAAATACGATTATTTAGTCATTTCGGTCGGGGCAGAAACGAATTATTACGGCAATGAAAAGGTGATGAACAACGCGATACCCATGAAATCGGTATCCGAAGCCTTATTTCTCCGCAATGCAGTATTGGAAGATTATGAAAAAGCTCTTTTGACCAATGATGAAGCCGAACGCCAAGCCTTGATGGATATAGTAGTGGTCGGTGGTGGTCCAACAGGTGTAGAAGTGGCGGGGGCATTAGCCGAAATGAAGAAGGAGATTATGCCAAAAGAATATAAAGAATTGAACTACAAAGATATTGATATTCATCTTATTCACGGCGGCGAAATATTGCTCAAAGGGATGTCCGAAAAAGCGGGCAAATCGGCAGAACGTTATTTGCGCGAAATGGATATTAAGATAAAGTTAGACGTTAATGTGACAGATTATGACGGCGAAACGGTGACCATGAATGATGGCACAACCTTACGTTCAAAAAAAGTGATATGGGCAGCGGGTATCGTTGGCAGCCCCGTCAAAGGATTACCTTCAGAAACATTTGTGCGCGGCAAACGCTTGAAAGTCAATCGTCTAAATCAGTTAGAGGTTTTTAAAGATATATTTGCATTAGGTGATATTGCCTATATGGAAGAAGAAAAATTTCCAAATGGACACCCGCAAGTGGCGCAGGTAGCGATACAAATGGGAAAAAATATTGCACATAACTTAAATGCACTTTCAAAAAATAAACCTACAAAAGAATTTCAATATAGCGACTTAGGGTCGATGGCAACAGTGGGTCGTCATAAGGCAGTAGTAGATTTACCGTTTTGGCGTTTTCAAGGCTTTTTTGCTTGGTTTGTGTGGCTTTTCATCCATCTTTTTGCCATTATTGGCTTGAAAAACAAGCTGTTTATTTTCATCAATTGGGTCTGGAGTTATGTGACATATGACCAAGCCTTGCGCTTAATTATTCGCCCGAGGGTGAAAAATAGGACAAATTAACAGACAGGATTACAGAGTTTTACAGATTAATATGATGTGCGTCCCCAGAATGTTTGTCAAAATCTATTAATGGATGATGACTTTATTTATTCTGTCCAAAATAGCATTAAATATGGTTACTTCCTCTGTTGAAAATTCATCAATTCGTGTCTCAAACTCACTGGTTAGGGTTATCCTTACTACTTCAGCTAAGTCGATGCCTTTCTTGTTCAAATAAATGTTGACAATGCGTTTGTCGGTATCTGATATTTTGCGTATCACCAATCCTTTTTCCATCAATTTATCAATTAGCCTTGAGGTATTGGAGTTAGAATCCAGCATTTTGGAGGATATATCTTTGATGGATACAATATTGGCAGTATATCGTATGATACGTAGGACGTAGTATTGTTGAAAAGTTAAGCGATGTTGTTTCAACAATTTATTGAGCGTCAATAAAAGTTTTGAGGAAGTATTCAGGATTTTTATACCTGTTTGGAAACTTGTTTCAAATTTTGTTTCACTTTGATTATTTTCAGTTTGCATAACGTATTTTAGATAAGTTCAAGAATTACGCTGCAAACATAAAATAGCATTTGCTTTTAGCAAATTCTATGCTGATTTTTTTTCTAATTTCACTAAAATTTAAAAAATACTCAACTGATTTTCGGGTATTTCTAACAGTTCTTCCAATTTGTCAATAGACCGAAGATGTGGAATATCGGGTAGGAAACGTTTGATTAAGCGCAATTTGTGGGTATAAATACCGCGTTCTTCATTGAAAATGCCGTAATGGTCGAATTTATCTATCCGCACTTGCCCCGATGCGTGGATAATCATACCACCTTCCATCACGATACCAACGTGCGTAATGCGCCCTTTTTCGTTATCAAAAAAAGCTAAATCGGCGAGTTGGGCTTGGTCTGTAAAATCAATCAATCGTCCTTGTTCTATTTGTTGTGAAGCATCGCGGCGCAGGCGCATACCCACCATTTTGAAAACCATTTGCGTAAATCCGCTGCAATCAATGCCAAAAGGAGAGCGACCTCCCCAAAGGTACGGAGCAAACAAATAACGCCTTGCCAACTTGATAATAATTTCAGGCGTGGCTTCCAAGCTGCTTGGGCGCGCAGCTTGCCCACCAAAAGTATAGTGCCGTTCACTTAATTGACAATTCAAACCATCGAAACAAGGCAGCGTTGCACCTAACGTGATAGGCAAAAAATGGTTGCTATTGGTGATGACAGACGTAATATCTAAGCAGAGTGCGTGGTCATTTTGATAGCGTTCATATTCTTCAAGTGTGAGGAGTTTGAGTTGGCGCGGATCCATATACCCTTCATAACTATCCCAATCGCACGATATTTTGCACCAATTCTTCTGTCTTTTGGGCATTTCAATAATATCCACCAACTCACCGAATAGGAGTTGTGAAATAATTTCTGCCTTATCAGAAGCCTCGGCTCGGATAGGCACTACGCTCAAAATACAGATTGCTGGCTGGTTCATAGACGACATACTGGGAATAGTTGGTGTATTTCGAGAATATTTGTTAAACGGAAGTATGGCTATATCAAGTGCTTGGTAATCAATAAATCAGTTCAGCCGTGCCACCGCTATTTGAACAATCTCCATTTCAGTTTCAAAAATATTTATTATTTTTTGAAACGGCTAAAAAAAATGAAAAAACTTATGATTTTTAATAAGTTCTGTACTTTTGCGGCATTGATTAACCATTGATTATCATACATACATGAAAAAAGTTTTATTCATTGACCGCGATGGTACGCTAATTATCGAACCACCGACTGACTTTCAAGTGGATGCGCTTGAAAAATTAACATTCTATCCGCACGTATTCAAATACTTAGGAAAAATTGCCGAGGAATTGGATTACGAATTGGTGATAGTCACCAATCAAGACGGCTTAGGCACTGCCTCTTTCCCAGAGGAAGCATTTCATCCTGCACAGAATAAAATGCTCGAAGCCTTTGACAATGAAGGCATTACGTTTGCTGATATTTTAGTAGATAAAACTTTTCCGCATGAAAACGCGCCTACACGCAAGCCCCGAACGGGTTTATTGACCAAATATCTGTCAAATACTGAGGGGTATGATTTGAAAAATTCTTTTGTCATCGGCGATAGATTGACGGACGTGGAATTGGCTAAAAACTTGGGCGCAAAAGGCATTTTGCTATTGCCCGAAGCGATAGGACAATCCAAAATACAGGAAACCGATTTAGAACCCCACTGTGTTTTAATCACCGATACTTGGAAAGATATATATACGTTTTTAAAACTGAAAGACCGCACCGCTACCGTGCGTCGCACTACTAAAGAAACGGATATAAGCATTACGCTTAATTTGGATGGTAAAGGCAAGGCGGATATGAAAACAGGTTTAGGCTTTTTTGACCATATGCTCGACCAGTTGGCGCGTCACTCGGGTAGCGATTTGACGATACACGTCAAAGGTGATTTGCATATTGACGAACATCATACCATCGAAGATACTGCATTGGCTTTGGGCGAAGCCTATTATATGGCGTTGGGATCAAAATTGGGTATCGAGCGTTACGGCTTTTGTCTGCCTATGGACGATTGCTTGGCACAAGCCGCAATAGATTTTGGCGGTCGCCCGTGGTTGGTATGGGATGCAGATTTTAAACGTGAAAAAATAGGCGATATGCCGACTGAAATGTTCTATCATTTTTTCAAATCGTTCAGCGATGCGTCTCGCTGCAATTTGAATATCAAAGCCGAAGGGCAAAACGAACACCATAAGATAGAAGCTATTTTTAAAGCATTTGCAAAAG
>JAYVKQ010000634.1:0-4588 GCA_043768285.1 Saprospiraceae bacterium
AGTCAAAGCACCGCTCACTTTACCAATGCCCAACGAAGTCGTGAAACCACGCTTTGCGTCTTGATTTTTTTCAAAAATTTGGCTCAATCGCCCGCCACCATACAGTTCATATTTGTTCTTTTTATCGCGCAAACGGGTATATAGTGCCGATACGTTGGCATCGCGCCCATCGCCATTTCGGATAGTGGAAGCATTGACAAAGCTGATTTCTGAGTTGTTTTTCATTGCTTTACTAAACGCCAATATATTGTAATTCGTTAAAGCGGCGGTTTGTATTTGCCTTGTAATACCCGTTTCAGTATTTTCAATGGTTGCGTACATCGGCGCAGTCACGGCGTTTAAAACACCTACCGCAATATTATTTTTAGTGCGCCCCGATAGCTTGGTGGCATTGTACAATTGCGTCTCATTCGGATTGCTTTTTACAATTTCCTTCTCTCCAGCTTGGACACCCCAATAGCCATCAGGTGTGCCACCAATACGCCTTGAATAAAACAAATCACCTTTGTTAAATATCTCAGACCCCTCAGTAAAAAACGGTCTATTTTCATTGAATTGTACTTCAAAAGGGGTCAAATTCAATACTTGATTGTCGGATTGCACTTGCCCAAAATTGGGTATCAAAGTCATATCGAGCGTAAAACTTTGATTGATACCATATTTTACATCCATACCGCCCGTCAATTGGCTTTGGTTGCCATATTTCAACAAATTGCCATTGTTATCAAGCGAAGGGGAACGCTGCATACCCGCCGCGATATAAGGCGAAAACTGCAAACGCAACGGCGGTTTGATATTTTCTAAACCCGTCAAAGAGCCAAATTGAATAACTAAACCGTCAATTTTGGGGTCAAAACCTGCCCACGAATCCTCTTGTGCGGTCCGTTTTATGCCCCTTGCTATTTGTAAACCCCACGTTTGAATAGGTTTATCTGAAAAACGCACTGCAGAAAACGGTATTTTATACTCGGCTATCCACCCATCTTTTTGAATAGACACATCACTTTCCCATACAGCATCCCAACTGAAATCGGTGTTATTGCCATTCGATACCCGCGAATCGAACTGCACACCCGCCGCCGTCACGCCGAAGCGGAAGGCATTTTGGTCATCATCGTATGTATCAAAGCCAATATTGGCTATATCGACATTTACCCAAGGTTCATCACGCGCACCCAACTCACGCCGAATTTGTTGTGGTTCTGGGTCGTAATAGTACGCCAATACGTATATAGCGACATCATCATAGGCGATTTTGACCTCCGAGCGAAACGGTGATTTTTTATATGGATTGGGTTGGTGCATGATAAAATCGTCGGCAAACGGTAAGCCTTGCCAACACTCGTCGTTAGGCTGACCATCAATTTTTGGCGGCTTCGTCAAGCGCGTAGCTTTGAGCGAGGGTTTAGGGTTTTTTACATATTTTACTGTATCTGTTGTGTTATTTGATTGTGCAATGCTTGTATTTAAGCAAAAAAGCATTAAAATACTAAGCATTAGTGCATTACTTTTGGAAAATTTATACATACGAGCGTTAATTGGTAATAATACCTTTCCAAAAGTTGCGAACTTTTGGAAAGGTTTGCACAAATAAATATAAATATTACTAATCAACGCTCGTATGTAAAAACTTTCTAAAAGTTGTACGCAGTTAAAATTTTTGGTGAAAATACTGAGGGGGTAACCTCCTTTTAAGTTAGTTGATTTGGAAATACCCAATCGGATATTATCCATTATCCATTGTCCATTCTCCATTAAATCCGTGGTTTTCATAATGTCAAACATTTAAAAGTTATGCAAAGCTTTTTCTGTGGCGAAGTACGGGTGTTTCAAAGTTTTTTAAGGTTAAACTTGCTTAATCATGGTTAAAGGCAATTCAAAGACTTTAAAATACTGAAGGGGTTGCATCGCTACGAATTATTTCGTATAAATAATTAAAAAAAATTGCCGCGCTTTTATTACGATGCAATTTGATGTGACAAATATACTACGAAACAATTCGTAATGTCAAGTTTTTCCTACGATTTTATTCGTAGGCGTGTATGTTTTTATAAATTAAGTGATGTGATGATTTCAACTTATCCTTCAGCAATTCCTTATATAGACATTGTGGTGGCATCCGAAGGGCGATTTAAATCGCCCTTCGGATATGAAAATTAACGAACAAATCCTTTTTATTTCTAAATACGGAATTGCTACTTGTCCTTTCGATTTGTGAATAAGGCATTGATTATCATATGTTTATGTTTTTTGTTGATTTTTATTTTGTAATTAAAATATTATTGGTACTTTTGATTGCAGATTTTTTATCAAAACTTAGACATTACCCTTAACACCCCAAAAAATGTTATATAAAAAAATACCACCACCCGCTCATTTTAAACCATATGTAGAGTGCTTCTACGTTTGGGAGGCATCTTTTGCTCAACCTTTGATAGTCGAATCGCCCCCTTCTGCTTTCACATCCATGGTTTTCAATTATGGCGTTCCCTATGCTGTTCATACCGCCAAGCATCAATCTGTTGCTGTTCCTCAATCCTTTTTAACGGGTCAAGCGACTACCAGTTATCGTCTTTCAGTATCGGGTGCAATTGGTATGGTCGGTATCGTTTTTCGTCCTGCGGGTATGCATACGTTATTCAATCTGCCATTAGGTGCATTAACAGATGAACGCATGGATATGACTGAAATACTGAGGGGTAGCGACATACGCGATTTACAAGATAAAATAATGGAAGCGCGTAATCTCAATGAGCGTATTGAGCTTTTAACCCATTTTTTGAATATCAAATTGATGCGCAATGAGCATCGTTTTGATGCTGTGGATTTTACCGCCAATCGTATTGTAGATGCAAAAGGGCTTGTCAATGTGGGCGATATGATGAACGACCTTTTTATGTGTCGTCGCCAATTTGAGCGCAAGTTTTTTCAAAAAGTCGGTTTAAGCCCTAAATTTTATGCCCGAACAAGGCGTTTGGGCTATATCTGTGCGCTCATGGCTGGCAAACGGCAAGTCAATTGGCAGCATATGCTCTACGATAGTGGCTACTACGACCAAGCCCATTTTATCAAAGAATTTACCACCTTTTTGGGTAGAACACCTACGGATTACCTTAAAAACAATGTAGAGTTGTCTCATTTTTTGAAAAATAGTTGAAATACTGAGGGGGTATATATTTTATATGTTTTTGCATTTAGGCATTATGGTGGGTTTCCGCAGGGCGATTGAAATCGCCCCCTATTGATTTTGACCACGAAAACCATCAATAGCGGGCGATTTCAATCGCCCTGTGGATGCGAAAATTAATGCACTAATACCTTCTTACTAAAACAGGATTACCGTCTAAACTTGTCGCATTTTTACAATACTCGCTCCTCACTACCACCTAATTTTGTCTTATTATTCATTAAAATCAAAAAACAATGACAAGACAAATGTTGAACAAACGAGTTTTAACAAACCTTCTTATTTTCTGCACACTATTATTAACGGTTATGCTACAAGCCCAAGAAACCAAAAGCCTTTGGACAGAAGCTGACCGTCAATATACCTTAGACAATATGCGCCGCACCCGCGATGAACTCGTCAAAGAAACCGAAAACCTCACGCTTGCACAATGGGCTTTTCGAGATTCCGCCCACCGTTGGTCAATTGGGCAAGTGGTCGAGCATTTAGCCTTGTGGGAAATCATTTGGGCGCGTGAAATCGGTATGGGTTGCCGCAACAAACCGCAGCCAGAATTGAATGCCACTGCCAGCCCAGACACATATTACACAGGTTTTATCATGGAAGATAAGCCACATACAGCACCTGATTTTGCCGTGCCCACAGGTTATATTCAAGGAAAAGACAACCTTACTTTTTTCCTAAGAGGGCGTGAACAAGCCATCAAATTTGTTGAAACGACTAAGTATGATATGCGTGCGCAATTTGAATTGACCAATACACAGTTTCCACGCAATATGCACCACGTTTTGATTTACCAATGGGGTCATGTGGATAGGCATTTGAAGCAAATTCGTAAAATAAAAGCCCATAAGAATTACCCACAATCAAATGAGATAGATAAAAAAACGGATGAAAAGGCAATAATGGCAACAATCCAACGAGAAACGGATTGTTTTTATGAACGCAATTATGATTGTTGGAAAGAAACGTATGTGCATGAAAAGTATGTTTTTCAAGGCTGGAGTAACAGCAATGGCACTTTTGATACCAAAGTCAGTTGGGATACCGTCAATTTTAGTATTAAAAAGTATATTGAAAATAATCCCAAATCACCCCATGCTCAAAAGCCAGTTGAACGCCGAAATCTGCAATATAAATTTTACACGGATAATATGGCATATATGACTTGGGACCAATATCAAATTACAAGAGATGGTACTAAATACCAGTATAGCAAAGAAATTCGATTGATGGAAAAGCACAATGGTCAATGGAAAATAGCTTGCGTTGCTGCCTTTTGGGATTATAAAAACTTTACACCACTTGCAGATTTAAAACCTTAAATATGAAACAATAATTCCGTACATTATGGTGGCATCGGAAGGGCGATTGAAATCGCCCGCTATTGATTTTGACCAC
>JAYVKQ010000635.1:0-3298 GCA_043768285.1 Saprospiraceae bacterium
GTCCATACTTATTTGATTGCGTTCTTTTTCAGTTTTACTTTGTCTCATTTGACAAAGGTATATTTTTACCCTTTTTTTTCCAAATAAGGAATTGCTGAATAAATTCCAGCAATTCCGCATATGACATTTTTATCAATGGTTTACACAACTTATCGAATAAATTCCAGCAATTCCGCATATGACATTTTTACCACGTTATTTTTTAATCGTTATTAAGCAATAAAAAAGCAGCATTGGGCTACCCAAGCTGCTTTTTTAATTAAATGCTATTTGATATAAACTCACTTAGTTAAATCAGGAAACTAAACTCGGTTCAAAATTGAAGCATAAAAAACAAGAAAGCAATACGTCCCCCATGTTTTAAAAGAAGTTTAACGGATTCGGGGTTTATATGTTAAGGAAGTATTAAAAATAAACCAATGACTTCTTACGTTTTATACGAAAATATTTACAATCAAGTCACGCAGAGCGTGATAGCGCGAAACGCGCTCACTGAAAGCATGACTGCGGGGGTATTCATACCATTCTCTTTTAGTTAAGTTAGGGAAAAGTTAAACATTGTTAAGACGAATTTAAACCATTTGACATATATATAAAGGCATCGTAACTTCGCTTCATAATTGTAAAAATACCTATTCAAATGAAAAATAGAGCTTTAAGACCGATTTTAGTGACACTTTTTACATTACTGCTCAGTGTCCTTGCTTTCGCGCAAAATAATCCTTACGGTAGTTATTATGGTGATGATAAAAACAACCGCAACAGTTCGCGCCGTTTCAATCGCCGTTGTACTGAACCTTTTGCGAATAAAGCATTTAATCGTGATTTTGGCGGCATGTCCAATACCAATTATTATCATATTGATAAAGCATTGCGTGACTATACAAAAGCGCGTTGCTTAACAGCTGACCAAACTCGCCGTTTGGCTCTATTACTTCCGACTGACCGCGAAAAATATGATTATTTGACGTTCGCTTTGATATATGTTTTTGATATTGAAAATTATGCCTTGGCAGGTACTGTTTTAGCCAATCGCAACGCACGTGATGGTTTCTATCGTTTCCTTGTGCGCGAGGGCGTACCGGCGGGTGATTATTATGTTGACCCATATTATGCCACTAATGCACCCTACAATTACAATGGAAATATGATGCCGCCACCCCCTCAGTATGCAGACCGTTATGGCAATCAATATGGCAACGTTTATAACAATAATAATAATAATGCTTACAACAATAACCCATACAACAACAATCCAAATGAAAATCGTTATGATAATCGCCCAAATCCTAACGATAATGACTACAATACGCCTAACAACAACTATCCAAATGGTCAAGTAGGCATAAACACTGGGCATAGAGGGTTGATGACTTACAAGGAATTTGAAGTCTTGAAGGAAAAAATCAAACAGAATACTCTTGAGAAGGGGAAATTAGAAGCAGCAAAAAACGTAACACGAGAAAATGTACTCACTGTCAATCAAATCGCAGAAATTACCCGTATGTTCAACTTCGACAATAGTCGTTTAGAGTATGCCAAATTTGCCTTCGATTTTGCTTATGACCGCGAAAACTACTACGCTATTGGCGATGCCATGTCTTTTGAAGGTAACAAAAAAGAATTGTTGCGCTTTATCGAAACGCGTAGATAGTATAAAATGTGAAGTATGCAATATTTACACAATATTAATTACTTTACACGCTATACTTCAAACTTAAAATTGAGAGGGGTAAGTTAGATTTTTTCTAACCTACCCCTCAGTATTTTTAATCAATAACAATCGAAAATGATTGTTATTTCACACTATTTAGAGACGCTTTTACTTTTCCCTTAACGACCTTACGCCCAATGCTTTCGTAATGGAAATCGTGTTTTTCCATTTCAGACACATCGTATAGGTTACGACCATCAAATATCGTTTTATCTTCTAAAACATTTAATCTTTCAAAATCTGGCGTGCGGAACAATGCCCATTCTGTCGCAATTATTAACGAATCGGCACCTGTCAATACATCATATTCGTCATCAACGTAGATGATTTTGTCGCCATAAATACGCTTCACATTTTCCATAGCCTCTGGGTCGAATACCCGAACTGTTGCGCCTTCTTCTAAGAGTTCATCTATCATATGAAGGGCGGGTGCCTCACGAATATCGTCAGTGTTGGGTTTGAACGCCAAACCCCAGATGGCGAAAGTTTTGCCTTCCAATTTATTTTTATAATATTTCTTAATTTTTTTGACCAATACCGTTTTTTGAATAGTATTGATTTCCATAACAGAATTAAGTATCTTGAAGTCATAGTCATAATCTTCGGCTGTTCGTGCCAATGCTTGGACATCTTTCGGAAAACAAGACCCACCATAACCAATACCAGGAAATAAGAAACGCTTGCCAATACGATTGTCGCTACCCATACCTATGCGCACCATATCCACATTAGCACCCGCTTTTTCGCAAAGATTTGCAATCTCGTTCATGAATGAGATACGCATTGCCAAATAAGAATTGGCAGCATATTTTGTCATTTCAGCCGAACGCTCGTCCATGAAATAAATAGGATTGCCTTGGCGCACGAAAGGTTCATACAATTGCTTCATTACATTACGTGCTCTTTCTGAGTTTGTGCCAATCACTACACGGTCAGGCTTCATAAAATCGTCAACCGCTACGCCTTCGCGCAAAAACTCAGGATTAGAGACCACATCAAATAATTTCGGATCGAGGTTAGCTACTAACGCGGCGTGAACCCTCTCCGCAGTGCCAACAGGCACTGTGCTTTTGTCAATTATCACCTTATAATCAGTGATAATATACGATAAATCTTTGGCAACGCCTAAAATATAAGATAAATCGGCTGAACCATCTTCACCTGGCGGCGTAGGGAGTGCTAAGAAAATTACTTGCGCATGGTCAATAGCTTCTTTAAGGTTGGTTGTGAAATGCAACCGACCTTGACGGGTATTGCGCTCAAAGAGAACATCTAATCCTGGTTCAAAAATGGGAATATGCCCACTTTTCATCCGTTCGATTTTTTTTGCGTCAATATCCACGCAAATCACGTTATTTCCTGTTTCTGCGAAACAAGTGCCTGTTACCAAGCCAACGTATCCCGTTCCTACTACTGCAACATTCATGTCTGTTATATAAGTTCGTTATTAAATATAATTTGCTATTTGGTAAAATAAATTTTGGTCTTAGTTCTACTTTGGCTCTCTAATAATTTTAAAAAATACAAGAAGGTTTTGATTTTCTTTTTATGGCGCGGCTCGCGCCATAAAAAGAAAATCAAAAC
>JAYVKQ010000636.1:0-2219 GCA_043768285.1 Saprospiraceae bacterium
TTTTCAATGACTTAATATGCTTTTCGACTAAGGTTTAGTAAACGAAAATTAATTTTTTTTGATAAAAATTTAATTTTCGTTTACTAAACCTTAGTCGAAAAGCATTTTACCCCCCCTCAGTAAAAATCGTATTTTTACGCCTGTTTATGTATAAATCGTTTCAATAAGAAGGAAAAAGAAGAAAATGGGGCTTATAATGCACCTGCCTTAGACAAAGGGTTGGACATTTTAGAAACCCTCTGTCAAAGCGAAAATGGGCTAACCCAACAAGAACTTGCGGCACGGCTTGGGCGAAATTTGGGCGAAATTTATCGAATGCTGACTTCTTTGGTGCGTCGAAATTATGTTGCCAATTATGGTAATGTTTATACAATTACCTCAAAGTTGTTCCAAATGTCGCATTTTCATCCGCCAACTTATCGCCTACTGACGGAAGCAATGCCGATTATGGAGGAACTATCAAGAGATATTGCGTTTCCTTGCGATTTGAGGGTCTATAACAATGGTGTTCAAACTGTTATTGCCGCCATTCAACCACCTAATGGATTGGGCTTCATGACTCGAGTGGGGTCTGAAATTGCGGTTGCACCGTCAGCATCGGGGCTTGTTTTGGTGGCATTTCAAGACCCAGTTATCATGGAATTGCGGATAAAAGAGAGTTTATTGAAAGTGTCAAAAGCGGATATTGATAAGTTTAAAAACGCTCTGGCAGAGGTCGCCACTAAAGGTTTCGCATCTATTCAAAGCAATCAATATGCAGGGCTTCACGCCATTTCGTTCCCAATTTTGGATATTAATGGTTTTGCGGTGGCTGCCATGACTGTTCCGATGTTAACCCGCATTGATGGTGCACAACAAGCAAATCTAAACGAAGTTGAGGATAAATTGCGGCAGAGTGCGGCAATCTTGAGTGGTAAAATTGCAATTGGACATAAATAATGGGGTTTGAAATGTAGAGACGTTGCACTGCAACGTATTGGCACTCATCTATTTTTTTAATTTTATTGACCACAAGCAAGACGTTGCAGTGCAACGTCTCTACATTTTAAATCATCATGGAAAAATTATACAAACTCCTACTCGCCTGTTCTGTCCTCTTGGGGCTTTCAACACTTGGCATACTCCTTTTTGGAAACGGCTTAAAAGAAACAGGGCTTTTAGTCATTGGTGCGCTTATCTGTTTGGCAATTGGGGGGCTTGAAAAACCCGCTATTAAGCAACACGCTTTCACCATTTGGGTCATCGTTGCCGTAGCAATTGGCATGTATTACCCACAATATTTCCGCCAAATAGGTGATTTTAAATTAACAAAACTCATCGTGCCACTCATTCAGTTGATTATGTTCAGTATGGGTACTGAAATGAGTTTAAAAGATTTTGAAGGCGTTATCAAAACGCCAAAAGCCGTTTTGATTGGCTTGGTCTGCCATTTTACCATCATGCCATTGGTCGCCATTGTTATTGCTACCACATTTGGTTTCCCCCCCGAAATAGCGGCGGGTGTTGTCCTCATGGGTTCAGTACCAAGCGGCGTTACCTCCAATGTGCTGGCGTTCATCGCCAAAGCAAATATGCCTTTGTCGGTGACTATTGCCGCCATTTCTACTTTAGTTGCGCCCATTATGACCCCTTTTTTGATGAAAACTTTAGCTGGGCAATTTGTCGAAATAGATTTTGTAAAAATGATGATTCACGTTACAGAAATCATTATTGTGCCGATTGTTCTTGGTCTTATCATTAATAAACTCATACGCAATGGCGCAAAATGGCTGCAAACGGTTATGCCAATTATCTCTATGGTGGGTGTTTTTATGATGATTTTAGTTATTGTATCGGCAGGAAGGGATAATTTATTGAGCATAGGACCTTTACTTTTCATCGCTTCTATGGTGCATCACTCAACGGGTTATTTTCTGGGCTATTGGAGTGGCCGATTATTAAAATTAGACGAGGCAACTTGTCGCACCATATCCCTTGAAGTCGGTATGCAAAATGCAGGATTGGCTTCGGGTATTGCTATTCAAATGGGTAAAGTAGCAACAGTTAGTTTAGCATCGGCTATTGCTGCCCCGTGGATGACGATTTCGGGGTCATTGTTGGCAAATTGGTGGCGGAATAAAAAATAATTCATTCATTTTTTTAACTGTTAAGAAAGAAAAATCAAACGCATTTTTATCATAAAATCCACGTTGTACATAGTTCTTTTCGTGGTGTCAAAC
>JAYVKQ010000637.1:0-2357 GCA_043768285.1 Saprospiraceae bacterium
AGCCAAATGAAAAACTTCCACCAAAGGCTTCACCACAGGCGAATTGTCGGGATTAGCATCCATAATATCGCCCATATATTGCCACCAGCGTTGCATCACCTCATGGGCAGGCAAGGTATCTAAAAGCTCTGGGTTTTCTATTTTTAGGATAGCGAAAAGCGCGTAGGTTTCTTCATCTAAAAAAATAGAATAGTCGTTGATGCCAACGCTTTTGAGCAAGGCGGCGAGGTCAGTCCAGAGTTCGTCGTGGCGTTTTTTATATTCGGCAGCTTGACCTTTGTGGAGCTGCATTTTGAAAGCTACTTTTTTCATGTTGATTTTTAATCTTTTACAATTTTTCTAAAACAAAATATGTCAGCCTGTTCATTGAGCCTCATTATTCATAACAACACTACATAACCTAAAAATACTGAGGGGGTAGTGTTTAAAAAAAACGACTTCCCCTTCAGCAACGAATTTGTCAGTTCTGTGATACAAGAAATTGTTTTTAAATCTTATATCGCCATTTGTTAGTTCATAAATGTCTAATTTTTATGGATATTCCTTGATTAATTGCTCGGAAACGTTACCGTTTTTAGCAAAAACAACCTGAATAGTAGTTATTGCCATCGTTCAATTGTCGTTGCTTACCATTTGTTCACGTGAGACTTTTGCAATATTTAATATTACCGTTTTTTCAGTATTTCAAAGTTCGTAAATGCAAATTTTTTAGACGAAAATTTTTTTCTTTCGACAATGTACACAATGTCAAATATTTTTATTTACCTTTGACCTATGTATGAGCGAATATTCGCCGTTAAAACGAATTACCAAAATTTAATAAAAGTACCTAACAGCACTTTGAAAAATAAACATCAAACATCGTTAACACCTGCAAATTGTATTTTAATTCTTCAATGGAATTAGAAATCTGAACGCCCAATATAACCCTAACTTTTATCTTTAAAATCTTCATGTCTGCACATGGGGTATCAACGATTTATGAATTTTAATATAACTAAAAATATATCAAAATTAAATACATTTATTTCTTACTAAAATCTTATAATAAAAATCAAAAATCTTATGCAAGAAAGATTACAAAAACTGACATTGACGGCACTATTTATAGTTGCAAGTCTTACAATGTGGGCGCAAGCCACACTAAAAGGTAAAGTTACGGATGACAAAAACGCGGGCTTGCCAGGTGTATCTGTCATTATTATTGGCACAACAAAAGGGGCACAAACTGACACAGACGGCAACTACTCTTTGGCATTGGCAAAAGGGACGTATCAGATTAGCTATACTTTTGTGGGTTATGCTGCTTCAACTAAAACTATTGTGATTGGTAATACAGATGTTACACAAGACATTAGTTTAGTTGAGTCTGCCAACGAATTGGGCGAGGTCGTTATCTCGGTGGGTAGCCGTGCTTCACAAAGAACGATTACCGATTCGCCACTACCGATTGACGTTTTAAGCGCAAGTGATTTAAGAAGTACAGGACAAGGCACATTTGATAAAGCCTTAAACTACCGTGTACCTTCTTTCAATTCGGTTAATACGCCCGTTAATGATGCCACTGCACTATTAGACCCCTACGAAATACGCAATATGGGTCCAAGTCGTACTTTGATATTGATAAACGGCAAACGTAAAAACTCAAGCTCTTTGGTTTATATCCAAACGTCGCCAGGTCGTGGTGAGTCGGGCGCAGATATATCTGCAATACCACAAGATGCGATAAAACGCGTAGAAATATTGCGTGATGGTGCTTCTGCTCAATATGGTTCGGATGCCATTGCGGGTGTTATGAACATTATATTGAAAGACCGCCAAGAAGGAGGTATTGTTTCTATGAATACGGGTATTACACACAAAGGCGATGGTCAGATGTTGGGTCTATCACTCAATAATGGCGCAAATATTGGAGATCGTGGTTTTGTTAATTATACGATTGGTTTATCAAATACGGCATTATCAAACCGCCCAGGCGTAGTTGACGCGGCAGGAGAAGCGGCTGATTTCGGTGCTTCGTTAGCTGATGTCCAATCTTTTTTGAAAGACCACCCAGACGCTGGTAATGTAAATGGTGCACCCGCTACGGCGGCGGCTAAGTTTTTAATCAATGCGGGTATTCCTATCAACAAAAACACGGAGTTCTATGCCAATGCAGCTTACGTTTATAAAAAAGTAAACAGCTTTGCAAACTACCGTACACCGTATTGGAGAACTACCGATGATGGTTTATTGACACCTGCGGGACAAAAGTATGTGGGCTATGTGCCGACATTTGAAGGCGATTTGAATGACTACAATGGGACGATTGGCTTCCGCAACTCAACTGATGCAGGTTGGAATACCGATGTGAGTTT
>JAYVKQ010000638.1:0-6634 GCA_043768285.1 Saprospiraceae bacterium
TAACATATGAGAAGCGGGTCTTTTTTGTTTCGCAACTCAAAGTTCCGCTTTCTTGTATGTTTCTCATAATTACCTTAAAAAATAGTAGGGTACAGTAGAAAATTATAATTTTGCATTTAAGTTTATGTCACAGAGTTTCACAGAGAAAATTATGTTTAAAAAAAACTCTGTGAAACTCTGCGTCTTCTCTGTCTAAACTCTGTGTTATAAACTTAAACATAAATGTACCTTAATTAATTAACAATAAATATTTTATAAAAATGAAAAAGTGTATATATGTTTTACTCGCAACGTATATGATAACTCTATGCGCTTGCACAGGAAAATCCGATAAAAGCGAAATGTCTATATCAACAACTGTCAGTAATGATGATGGAAAAATGATTAGAAAAGAAGTTTTTGCTATCAAAGAAAACAGTAACGGCAAAATGATTGATTTGAAAGCGGAGAACGGTCAAATCACGAGCCTGTCTATTGATGGAAAAGAAATTGCCAAAGAAGATTTTGCGAAACATGAAGCGATAACGCAACCGATATTGAAAAAACTACCCGAGCAACCAGCAACGCCTGATGCCGTGATTGTTTCAGAGGGCAGTTCAGCCGATAATATGGATGCTGTTATTGAAAAAGAGCTCACCAAAGATGGTTTTATCAGCGATGGAAAAGTAAAATATGACTTTGATTTAAGTCATAAAGAGTTGATTATCAATGGAAAAGTGCAGCCAGAGGATATGAAAAAACGCTATCTCGACCTTTTCAAAAATGAAACAGGGAAAGAATTAGGGGCGAAATTTCATATTAAATTATCAGAAGAACGGAAATGAGTTTATTCTTCAACATTAAAATACACATCTTCAATAAATTGGTTACGAATTATTTAAAATTAAACTACTGTTTTTTTACATAAAATTCTCATTAACTTTGCCACCATGAAAATTAAATCGCTTTATTTTAAAAATGGATTTTTAGGTTGGGAAGTTAAACGGATTGAGTTTCAAAACCTAAACCTTTTAGTAGGTTTGTAAGGTGCAGGCAAATCACAAATAATTAGTGCCTTGTGGCTTTTGAGAGGTGTTGCTGTCTCTGGAAATTGGATGAATAATGATGAATGGAATATAGCCTATAAAATTAAGGTTAATGGTCAAAGAAATTTTATTCCACATAAGAATATTTCTTCTGGTATTTTGCGCACTTTCAACATAATTGCTGACCTCTATCTTTCAAATATTGAAACTGTATTTCTATTAGATGAGTTTGAAAATAGTTTGGGGCATAATTGCTTGCCTAATTTAGAGGAACTGATAGTAGAACATAGCGTCAAAAGCCAGTTTATCATAACAAGCCATCATCCAGATATTATAAATACTATTAAAAAAGAAAATTGGATAATTATTGAAAGAGAAAATGGTTTTATAAATAACAGACGAGCTAATGAATTAGGCTTTATTGATAGTTTACACGAGCCTTATTCTATACTTACTAATCATTTTGATAGACTGTAAATCTCAATTAATGAATATTGCTTTTTTAGTAGAAGGTACAACTGAGTTAAGGATATATCCCAAATGGATTAGCTACTTTTCAACTACGCCTCTTGCAGAATAGTGACAATGGCATTCAAGCATTTATGAGAGAATTTGATGCCGAACATAATGACCCAGAGTTGATGCCTAATAATCGTTTAACTACAGTTCATTCAATAGGTACTTATCATGCTACTTTTGTCAAAAGTATGCTACGTGGTGTCAATCGAAGATGGCGGTACAATAAATCGACAGCACATAATTTGATAGATATTCTTTATTTAAAACGTCTTGAAAAACGTTTAATAGAAACCCCTACCCATCTAAAAACTTTTTCAGATATGGTGAGTTTTTTAAAAACACTTTAGGATTTTTCTCATTGATTTGTAGAACATAGTGTTATGAATTAGAATTATAGAGCTATTTTGAAAATATTTCTACTTCCATGTTTATTTCTTTTAAAATAACCATGTAATTCTTATATTTGCTCATTCTTTTTTCCTCCCCCCGTTTTCGCTTACCGATCAGTATTGTTTTAATGCAAAAGTATTGTGGAATAATACCCAATAATACTTTGTGCGTGCATATAGCAATGCGGCATAATTCCCCCCGTTTTGAATTTAAAATTACTGGAAACTACACTGTTTTTGGAATCCATTTATTACAATTTTCAGAAGGGAGGTCGTCTTGAAAGGATACCTTCCTTCTACTTTTTAGGAAAATACTGAGGGGTGATTAATGTACGATGTTTGATGTAAGACGTACGATGCAAGTGACTTACAACGTACGTCTTACATCAAACATCGTACATTAATCACCCCTCAGTATTTTATGCCACAAACAACTTCTTTTTATGTCTTAAAAACTTATTTCAACATTCCTTGTTTATATATCCAAATACTACCTTAAGGCTATATTTGTACTCTTAGCTTGACGGTGGAGGGTGTGTTGCAGACAAACTTTCTGATGATACCCCGCCGTAGTATAACTCCCTTTATATCAATTTTTAACAATTTTTTTTCAACCATTTAATCATTTAATGGAGAACCGAAAAGTAGCAGTGTTTCGTAAGGAACACTTCAACGCGGCGCATCGTCTGCACAATCCTAATTGGTCAGATGAGCGCAACGAAAGGGTGTATGGCAAATGTAACAATACAAATTATCACGGGCATAATTATGAACTCATAGTCCAAGTCATCGGCGAGATAGACCCCGATACGGGCTATGTGATAGATATGAAAGTGCTGAGTGATATGATAAAACACCATGTATTAGACAAATTTGACCATAAAAATCTCAATTTAGACACTCAAGAATTTAAAAATCTTAATCCAAGTGCGGAGAATATCGCAATCGTTATTCACGATATTCTGCGCAAACAATTAGATAATCACTTACAATTAAAAATAAGACTATATGAGACCGAACGAAATTTCGTTGAATACCCGGTATGAGTTCAACGACACAATAACGCTGACAGACGAAGAAATCGGTGATGATCACATAATGACATCTATTGAAACGCCTTTGCGCGATGACGCTTTTATGCTCACAGATGCTGAAAAAATAGCAAAAATTGAGTGCCATTTTGCCGAAATCATGCACACAATGGGCTTAGATTTGTCTGACGATAGCCTTAAAGGTACGCCACACCGCGTAGCTAAAATGTATGTAAAAGAGATATTTAGTGGCTTAAATCCAGAAAACAAGCCTAAAATTGCGCTATTTGATAACAAATACCGCTATATGGATATGCTTGTGGAGAAAGATATTACATTTTACTCTAACTGCGAGCATCACTTTGTCCCGATTATAGGACGCGCACACGTCGCCTATATATCGAGCGGCAAAGTAATTGGCTTATCGAAGCTCAACCGTATTGTGCAATATTTTGCCAAGCGTCCGCAAGTGCAAGAGCGTTTGACGATGCAAATTGCTAACGAATTACAGTCTGTTTTGGGTACAGATAGTGTGGCTATCGTGATTGATGCCAAGCACTTGTGCGTTTCTTCACGCGGCGTTCAAGACGTGAATAGTAGTACAATTACAGCGTTTTATGGCGGTGCTTTTAAGCAAGAAGCCAGAAAAGCGGAGTTTTTAAAATATTTAGAATTATCTGCAAAATAAGGCTTTTACGACGTAGGTTTTTAAACCAAGAGGGCATAGCTTTTCACAGAGTTTTTATACTCAAAGAAATGCTGTGCCTTTTCTGTTTAGCCCCAATTTGTCGAAAAACATACCTTTTTCCTATATATGATTGAAAATATGTCTATATTTCCCCAAATAAAAACTAAATAATACATATGAAAAAAGTATTACTTGTAATGGCTTTATTTTCAACAATATCGCTACTCGCCCAAAAGAAAACGCTTGACCACAATGCGTATCGAATTTGGAAAAAAATTGACAACACCAAGATTTCTAATGACGGCAATTGGGTCGTGTATGCTACATCTTGCAATGCGGATTGTGATGCACAGTTGCATCTCTGGAACGCCAAAACGGAGCAAACCCGCACGTTTGAGCGTGGGTATGATGCGCAATTTTCGTTTGACAATACCCATCTTGTTTTTAAGATAAAACAGCCACTCGATAGCCTAAAAGCCAAACGCCGCAAGAAGGTGAAAGATGACGATTTGCCCAAAGATAGTCTCGGCATATTGTCTCTCGCTACGGGCGAATTGGTGACTGTGGGCAATATAAAATCCTACGCCTTGCCGCAAAAATGGGCTGGATATGTTGCCTATCATCACGATATTGAAAAAGCAATAGAGAAGCCGACCCCACTCCCGCCTAAGTCGGGATTAGAAACAGTATCTAAGGAGAATGTAGCCGAAAAAGATACCTCAGTTGCTGCCAAAAGCAAGGCAAAACCCAAAGCAGAAAGCAAAGACAATGGCACAAAACTCATCGTTTTGAACTTGACAACGGGCAAAAAAGACACGTTCCCCTTTGCTATGGAATATACTTTTTCTAAAAAAGGGAAACGATTATTGATTGCCGACACGGGCAAAGGCGATACAACTGACTTAGCCAGTGTGGACGTTTTTAATGCTGAAAACGGTGCAAAACAGACCCTTTTTCAACAGAATAAAGCAAAATTCAAGCAATTAGCCCTTGATGAGCAAGGCAACCAAGCGGCGTTTATTGCAGATTTGGATACATCCAAAGAGCGTGTGCGCCCCAACCAATTGCATTATTGGGCAGTACCCAAAGGTTTGCCTTTAGCCAATGCGCCGTTGGCTTCGGGTGGCGCAATTGCCAAGTCGTTTTCTACTTTTGGTACAATGAAAAACTATTTGGTGAGCGACAACGCCAAGCCTACTTTTTCGGAGGATGGGTCAAAATTATTTTTCGGCATTGCCCCTTCGCCCGTTTTGAATGATACGACTTTGTTGCCCGAAGAAATTGTGAATGTTGAGGTATGGGCATATTCGGATAGCAAAATTCATCCGCAGCAAAAAGTGCAGTTGGAAAACGAGAAAAAGCGCAGCTATACGGTGGTTGCTAATGTCGGAAATGGCACAGCGCGGGCGATAGTGCCTTTGGCAAGTCCCGATATGCCAGACGTGAATTTTACCCAAAATAGAAATGCTGATTTTGCGATTGGCATATCTGACGAAGCCTATCAATTGGCGGCTACGTGGGAAGGTTTTGCACGCCGCGATGTATATGTTGTAGATACGAAAACGGGCAATAAAACCAATGTCTTGAAAGGGATAAAAGGACAAGCGCAAATTTCGACTTCGGGGAAATTCGTTTTTGGTTATAATGCTCGAGATACAGCATGGTTTGCGTATTCTACGGCGACTAAAAAAGGCGGCAATATAACGGATAATAAAACGGTGAAGTTTTATGAGGACGATAATGATATGCCTGATTACCCTCAGAGTAATGGTTTGGCGGGTTGGTCAAAAGACGATAAGTATTTGATTATCAATGATAAATATGACCTTTGGCGCATTGACCCCCTCAGTATTGAGAAGCCTATTTGCTTGACAAAAGGGGAGGGTAGAAAGCGGAATACGATATATCGCTACATCAGATTAGACGATGAGGAACGCGATATTGACCTCTCAAAACCCTTGATGTTGCACGCCACAAATGAGGATACGAAAGCAGAAGGCTACGTGTCATTCGATGCCAATACGGGCGAATTGAAGCCTATATTTACCGATGATTTCCGCTTTACGCCGCAGCCTCTGAAAGCGAAAAACAGCGAGGCAATTGTATTTTCTAAACAGAGCTTTCAGCAATGTCCAGACTTGCGTTATGCCGATGGCAATAAGAAAGTTACGAATATCAGCGATATTAATCCGCAGCAAAAAGAATATGCTTGGGGTACGATGGAGTTGGTAGAATGGCGTTCTTTGAATGGCGAAAAACTGAGGGGTATGCTCGTCAAACCTGCCGATTTTGACCCTAAGAAAAAATACCCGATGATTGTCTATTTTCATGAAAAAAGCTCTAATGAATTGCACAATTATAGTGGACCGCAACCTACCCGTGCGTCTATCAATTATGCCTTTTATGCCAGTCGGGGTTATATCATTTTCAATCCAGATATACCGTATCGCATCGGCTACCCTGGCGAAAGTTGTATGAATTCTGTCGTGTCGGGCGTAACGCATTTGATTGAACAAGGCTTTGTAGATGAAAAAAACATCGGTTTGCAGGGGCATAGCTGGGGCGGCTACCAAATCGCCTATTTAGTCACCCGCACCAATATCTTCAAATGTGCTGAATCGGGTGCGCCTGTGGTCAATATGGTCAGTGCATATGGTGGTATTCGCTGGGAAACGGGCATTTTGCGCCAATTTCAATACGAGCATACGCAAAGTCGTATTGCGGGTACGCCGTGGGAATATCCGTTGCGTTTTATCGAAAATTCACCCATATTCACGGCGGATAAAATCCAAACGCCTATGTTGATTATGGCAAATGATAAGGATGGAGCCGTGCCATGGTATCAAGGTATCGAGTTTTACAGTGCGATGCGCCGCATGAACAAACCCGCTTGGCTATTGAACTATAACGATGAAGGACATGGCTTAACCAAACTCCAAAACCGCACGGATTTTACCATCCGCATGCAGCAGTTCTTTGACC
>JAYVKQ010000639.1:0-2919 GCA_043768285.1 Saprospiraceae bacterium
ATTTTGATTGCGCCACTCGGTAGCGGTCATATCAAAAACGACTTTATTCAATAAATCCGCTTCGGAGGAATAGATAATGCCTTGGCTTTTAGCGGGTAAATTGTGGCGCGGAACGATATGTGTTTCAATGGCTTTTGTGTGAATATGATAGTTGATTTTAGAAAACTCACGCCGCAAATCCCACCTTTCGCCCTCTTTAAGTCTCTGAATTTCCTCCATTTTAAGCCTATCCAACTCAATAATCATCCGCATATTGAATTCTGGATTGAGCCATGCGGCAAAATGCAGGGCTAAATGCCGATGCGCAAAAGTGCCACCGCCATAACGTCCCGCTTTTGAGATAATACCCTTAGCGTCAGTCGCTTCAATCCATTTTTTGGGTGTCAAATTAAACGAGTTTAAACCCGCTTCTTTTCTAAAGGTGTCGAGCGCGTCACCTTTAAAATTGGGGTTGTTGATTTGTTCCCACACGATAAGCGACTCCAAAGTCAAGCGATTACGCATCCACGAGCGTACGAGGTCATCTCTGGATTCTTCGTCAAGCGTCCCAATTTCGGTGAGGTTATAATATTCCATCCCATCTACCAAAATGTAGGAAATCTCTTTATCTTTTATGACAATATTTTGCTTCATATACCACCCAACTTACGATTTTCTACAACGCCTCGAAATCGAGGCAGTTAATACACTCATTTAAACGCTCAAAAGTAGGTAAATTTCTTGTAAATACTGAGGGGGTATATCAAAACAATCCATTCAACTTATCCGTTATCACCTTTCTCTCCACTTCTAAAACCACAAATGTCAAAGCCAATTCATACGCCGCTTTCGCTTTAGTCATCTCCTTGTTTTTAGCATAAAAGTCACCCAAGGCAGTATGATAAAAATGATTTTTTTCTAAACCTTTGACAATATTATTGTCATCACGACTGGGCGTGACTACGTCTAAAAGAGCGTCAATACCCGCTTTTGCCCCCTCAGTATAGCCCTTCGCAATGGCACGATTGACAGCAACAATAGGCGTGGATTTTATGGAAAACAGCAAATTGTAGCAATAAAATATAGCTTGCCAATTGGTTTTGTCAAAACTCGGGGCTTGGGTATGGTAGCACGCTATGGCAGCTTCAATATGGTATTCCGATAAATCTGCGCCTGTGGAGGAGGCTTTGAAAAACGCATAGGCTTTTTGTATCAAATAGCCATTCCAGAGGCTGCGGTCTTGATTTTCTAATAAAATGATATTACCCAAATCGTCCAAACGGCTGTCAAAACGGGCAGCGTGGAAACACATCAACGCCATTAAAGCATTGATTTTAGGCACATTATAACCTTCGATTGGGAGCGGACGAGCAGCTAATAGTGCACCCAAACGCAAGGCTTCATCACTCAATTCCTGTCGAATAACCGTATCCGTTGAGGTAGATTTATAGGCTTCATTAAACAATAAATAAATAGCTTTCAAAACGGCATCAAGCCTTTCTACTACCTCGTTACCTACAGGAACATCTAAAGTTATACCCTCTTGTTTGATTTTTTCTTTCGCTCGATATAGGCGTTTGGCAACCGTATCCTCTTGGCTCAAAAGAGCGTTGGCAATCTCTTTGATGCTCAATCCACACAGGGTTTTGAGTATCAAAATTAGTTGTAAATCGGCGGGTATTGAGGGGTGGCAACAGGCAAACATCATACGCAGTTGTGCGTCCTCAATCTCAGTATCTAAGAATATATCAGTTATTTTAGTGTGTATAATATTTTGATTATCAATAGTATAGACAATGTTTGGCGCAATGTTTAAATTAAAATTACGCGCTCGTTTCAAATGGGTCAATACTTTATTTTTCGCCACTTGATAAAGCCACGCTTGCGGATTGTCGGGAATACCTTTGAGTTTCCACGTTTCAAAAGCCGTGATGAGGGTTTCTTGCACAATATCCTCCGCTAATTCAACATAGGGCAACCCAAAGAATTTTGTCAAAACAGCGACCATCTTTCCCGCTTCGTGACGAAAAAGATGGTCAACTATTTTGGATATATTGTTGCTATCAGCCATAATTAAATAATGATGAATGATAAATTATGAATTATCAAAACAGCTAATAATTAACCTATTACACATTCTATAATTTACCATATCTTTATTTACTAAAAATTATCGTAGTATGTCATGTCTCTCGTAATTTTACCATTGTCAAAAGTATAAACGGAGCACATGGGCAAGGTAAATTTTTTACCATCTGGACCCGTACCTGTCGAAGTATATTCAACAATGACGTGTTTATCACTCGATGGATACATTTGCCCTATTTCGTTATGCACGTCAGGAACCATTTTATGTAATTCGGTAAATTTTTGAATGATTTGAGCATGGGTATGTTTATTCACACCCTGCCCCATTGAAGGCTCCCATAGCTCCGCATTATCCATATATAAAGTCGCCATTTTTGCCCAATCGTATTTGTTGAAATACTCAAAACTTTGTTTCACGATGGTCATATTGACATTTTCAATAGCTTTATTTTGACCATTATTGGCATTGGTGCAAGCCATAAAAAAGCATAAAAGAAGGAGATAAAAGGTATTTTTCATAAGTGGATATTTTTTATTTTTTTATGAAATATAGAAATAATTAAATACGTAATTATTTGAAAATCTATTATTTATACTCACTATTATTTTATATCAGCAATTTCGCATATGGACAAAAAAGGTATTCCTACATAGGTTTTCATATCGGAAGGGCGATTGAAATCGCCCCCTATTGATGGGTTCTGGTGGTCAATATCAATAGCCGGTGATTTCAATCGCCCTGCGAAACGAAAAAATCAATGTACAAAAGCCTTTTTTGTTCACATTCGGGATTGCTAATTTGATATACATTTGACAAAACTCAGCTACTTAGTTCCGTTTATTGTTCATCAA
>JAYVKQ010000640.1:0-3171 GCA_043768285.1 Saprospiraceae bacterium
CCAATCCCAAAGCAGCCGTGCAAGCGGGCGCGCCACAGGTTCATGCCGAAGCACCGAATAATACGGCTTTCGATTGGGAAATTGGTAATCCGAAAGCGGAAGTGGATGCTGCAATCGCAGCAGCACACCACGTGACGACTTTAGAGTTTACGAACCAACGCCTTGCACCCAATGCCATCGAGCCACGTTGCGCTATTGGTCAATATGACGATGCAAAAGAGGCATACACCTTATATACTACGTCTCAAAACCCACACTTAATACGCTTATTAATGTGTGCTTTTGTACTGGGTCTTCCTGAACATAAAGTGCGGGTTGTTGCGCCTGATGTCGGTGGTGGTTTTGGGTCAAAAATTTTCCACTATACCGAAGAAGCACTTGTGATATGGGCATCAAAAGAAATTAATCGCCCCGTCAAATGGACTTCTACGCGCACAGAAGCGTTTTTGACCGATGCACACGGACGCGACCACGTCACAAAAGCTGAAATGGGTTTTGATGCAGATGGTAAAATTACGGCTTTGCGCGTCAATACGTATGCAAATATGGGTGCGTATCTATCCTCATTTGCGCCAGCCGTGCCCACCTATTTGCACGGCACATTGTTGCAAGGCTTATATACTACGCCTAAAATTCATATTGATGTAACCGCAACTTTCACGCATACAAATGTTGTAGATGCGTATCGTGGGGCAGGTCGTCCAGAAGCTACATATTTATTGGAGCGTTTGGTGGATACTGCTGCCTTAGAAATGGGTATTGACCCCGTTGAGCTGCGTTTTAAAAACTTTATCCCCGCTTTCGATGGTATCAAGCAACCAGGCTATCAAACGCAAGTCGCTTTGCAATACGATTCGGGCGATTACCCGCGTGTGTTAGAGCGTGGTGTCGAAATGGTAAATTATAAAGATTTTAGAAAACAACAAGCAGAAGCCCGCACTCATGGACAGTATTTGGGCATCGGTTTCTCTACTTATGTTGAGGCTTGCGGTATTGCGCCTTCATCTGTAGCTGGTGCTTTGGGTGCAAGGGCGGGTTTGTTTGAATCGTCGCAAGTCCGCGTACAGCCTACGGGCAAAGTATCCGTTTTCACTGGTTCACATTCACATGGACAAGGGCATGAAACGACATTTGCGCAAGTAGTCGCCGACAAATTGGGTATCCCGATTGAAGATGTCGAAATTATTCACGGCGATTCGGATGCAGTTGCCTTCGGTATGGGTACTTACGGCTCGCGTTCACTGGCAGTCGGCGGTTCGGCTATTGTCAAAAGTATCGAAAAAGTGCTTGAAAAAGGGGCAAAAATCGCGGCTCATAAATTGGAATGTTCTACCGAAGATTTGGATTATGCCAATGGCAAATGGACTATCAAAGGCACTGACAAATCAGTTGGTTTTGGCGAAGTATCCTTAACAGCCTATATACCGCACAATTATCCTGCGGGCTTAGAACCCGGCTTAGACTTCTCAAGTTTCTATGACCCTGCCAATTTTACGTATCCATTTGGTTGTCATATTGCCGTAGTAAGAGTAGATATCGAAACTGGTGTGGTTAAATTGGAACGTTTTATTGCTGTTGATGATGTTGGCAATGTTATCAATCCGATGATTGTAGATGGTCAAATCCACGGTGGTGTTGCCCAAGGAATTGGTCAAGCCTTATATGAAGGTGTGCAATATGATGAATATGGTAATATAACCAATGCGTCCTATATGGATTATTGTATGCCACGCGCAGACGATTTGCCGATGTACGAAATTGATAGAACCGTTACACCATGCCCACATAACCCATTGGGTGTGAAAGGCGCGGGTGAAGCGGGTTGTATCGGCTCAACACCTGCCGTTGTCAATGCCGTCATGGATGCCTTGTCGCCATTTGGCATCATGGATATTCAAATGCCATTGACACCACAAAGGGTATGGCAAGCAATACAAAACCATCCAGGTTGTTAAATTATTGGTAATTACATATGACAGCCAATAATTGCACTAATTTTCACTAATTTTTCTATATACCAGTTCTTTATTAGTGAAAATTAGTGCAATTAGTGGCTGTTTCTAACAAATAATAAATAAAAAAAAATGATACCAGCATCTTTTGGATATATACGCGCCAATACGGTAGAAGAAGCGGTAGGGTTTATGAAAAACAATCCTGACGCGAAAATATTGGCAGGTGGGCATAGTTTAATTCCCGCCATGAAATTGAGGCTCAATCAGCCCTCAACCTTGATTGATATTGCTCGTATTCCCGCTTTGAATTTTATCAGAGATAGAGGAAAATACATCGCAATCGGGGCAGCTACCACGCATGGCACTATCGCCGAGCATAAAACGACGATGATGAAATTACCACTCGTTGCCCAAGCCGCCGCTTTGATTGGCGATGTGCAAGTCCGCAATAGAGGGACTATTGGCGGCTCAATGGCGCATAACGATCCTGCATCGGATTGGCCCGCCGTTTTGATTGCTGCCAATGCAACTGTCGAAGTACAAGGACCTTATGGTGAAAAGCATATCCCGGCGGAGGAGTTTTTCATAGACTTTTTTACGACAAAATTGGAACCTTCTGAGATTATCACGGAAGTGCATATTCCAGAACCAGTGTCCACAACACTGCGCTATGCCTATGAAAAGTTCGTACAACCTGCCAGCCGTTTTGCAGTTGTGGCTTGCGCAGTGCAATTAGTCATGGATGGTGCCATTATTCAAGACGCACGGGTAGCGTTCAATGGGGTCAGCAATTGCGCCTATCGTGCCAAAGCCGTTGAAAACGAGCTGATTGGCAAACCGTTGAGTGATGAGACTATTGCCGCTGCCGCAAGTATGGCTACATACGATGCTACTTTAATTATGGTTGATCATTTTGCAGGTGAAGATTATCGCCGCCACTTGGCACAACTATATTGCAAAAAGGCTTTGTCTTATTGCGTGGCTGGTTGTTAATAGATTTTTAAAATCAAGTATATGCCCCCTTAGTGTTCAAAATACTGAGGGGGTATTTTTTTTACAGGACTCTCACTCAGAACGTCAAAGACTGTTAAATTAAAAATAATGAACGATATACAGAAAATCGTACATCCATCAGACATAACAAATCCGAATATTAATGCACCACAGCTGATTGATAATAGACGATTTTATAGAAAAAAATATCGTCTTGCCCTAC
>JAYVKQ010000641.1:0-3495 GCA_043768285.1 Saprospiraceae bacterium
TGCCAAATAAAATAGAAGTGGGTTGCCCAACGGTTGCCGTTTTGGTTGCTGTACAACCCTTGGCATCAGTTGCGGTAAAAGTATAAGTTTGAGCCGTTAAACCGCTAAATGTGCCGCCATTTTGTGTACCAACAACAGGTGAAATACGATAAGTTATGGCACCTGTTCCACCCGTAGCAGAGACGACGATACTGCCATTGCTGCCGCCATTACATGTTGCATCTGTTACTGAGGGGATGCCAAATAAAATAGAAGTGGGTTGCCCAACGGTTGCCGTTTTGGTTGCTGTACAACCCTTGGCATCAGTTGCGGTAAAAGTATAGGTTTGAGCCGTTAAACCGCTAAATGTACCGCCACTTTGTGTACCAACAACAGGTGAAATACGATAAGTTATGGCACCTGTTCCACCCGTAGCAGAGACGATGACGCTGCCATTGCTGCCGCCATTACATGTTGCATCTGTTACTGAGGGGGTGCCAAAGAAAATAAAGGTGGGTTGCTTAACCGTATCCGTGATTGATTTCTTACACCCTATGCTGTCTGTAACCGTTGCACTGTATATGGCTGCGACTAAATTATTGGCAATATTATTTGTTCGATTGGGTGTATCACTCCAAACATAGGTATAAGGCGTTTTACCGCCTGTCGTTGTTAAAGTGATGCGTCCGTCACTGCGTCCAAAACAAGACACCGAATCGGCTTTTGAGGTCATCATTATCTTACTACAGTCAGGGTCATAAACCGTGAATATGCAACTGTTTTCACAATTATAGGCATCTGTTACAACGGTTTTATAAGTGCCTGCTGTCAGTATGCGTCCAGTTTGGGTACTATCATTAACGATGTTATCTTTTTGAAAAACCAAACTGTTCGTAGAGACACGATAAACTTTAGTGGAATAAGGCAGAGTGCCACCCGCATAATAAAATTTGCCTTGCCCCGTACTGCCACCCACCGTCAAAACGGTATCAGAAGGCAAACAGTTGATTGTCAAAGGATTGGGTTGCGCGATAGTGATGATATTCCATATTTGACATAATTGGGCATCGGTAACGGTAAAATAATAATCACCCACAGTCAAATTGGTTCTTGAGATACTTGTTGTTTGATTGTCTGCCCATTTAAAAGTAAAAGGAGCGATACCGCTACTTGTATCAGGTTTGAGAACAATGTTGCCATTACTGCCGCCATAACAACTGACATCGGTTGCCGAAAACTCCGTGCGGAGCCTGCAATCGGGGTCTTCTATATCAATATAACACGTATCTTGGCAGTTGTTTTTATCTATTAAAGTGGCTAAATAGCGTCCTTTTTTAAGTCCTGTTATTTGAAAACTGCTGTAAGAAGTGATGGTTCTATCGGCTACAGGGGTTGGTCCTTGGCTGACTTTTAGGGTATAATTCAATGTGCCGCCTTTGACGGTTACAAAGGCTGTTCCCGATGCTTCGCCGACCTTCAAAGCCCGCTTGACTGAATCACATGTTATGTCAAGTATATTGGGTTCCGTGATTTTAGAAGTAGATGTTACAATACACCCCACTTTATCTGTTACAGTAACGGCATAATTACCCGCATTCAGTCCTGTGCGTAAAATGGAATCAGGAGGCATCGCAGCGATACCATTTACTGTGCCATCATTCCATTGAACGGTTAAAGGAAAATAAGACAGTGAATCTCTAAATTTTAGTTTCAAAGTGCCATCAGAAAGACCCGCACAAGTAACCGCTTTTTGTTCGCTCAATGTTGCTGTTAAGCTCGTGCAACTGGGTTTGTTTATCGTAAAAGTACAGATATCTGTGCAACCCGCTTTGTTAATCGTTGTAGCAGAGGCACTGTACTTGGTATCTGTTACTGTCACAGAGTAATTGCCATCTGCCAAGCCTGTAAATTGATAAGCACCACTGCTGTATATAGGGAGGTTGGTGGTTTGGTTCACACCGTTGCGGCTATATTGCAAAGCATAAGGTGCTGTACCTCCTGTGACTGCGACTTGTGCTTTTCCATCGTTAGAGGTTGATGTGGTCATGTGTTGCGTAACGCTGCAAGTAATATCCAAAGGCGCGGAGGGCTGGGTGATGACAACAGGCGAAGATGGATAATAATAGTAGCAAGCCGCAGTAGCGTCTGTAACTGAAACGGTATAACTACCTGCTGCTAAATCAGTGCGGGGATTTGTTGTATAAATGGTGCCATTTGTCGTCCATTGATAGGTATAACTGCCTGGTTGGTCATGGGTTATGGTGCATTTACCATCTGCGCCACCATAACAAGATACAGGAGTTATATTGTTAAAAGAAAAACTTCGTATTGCACACCCAACGGTAGCGCAGGCACTAAAATAACTGGTCGTAGAGCAACAAGTTCCCGCATTGGTTTTGGCTTGTGCTGTAATGCTTTGATTAAAATTCAAAGGGGAAGAAGGCGTGAAGACCAAGTGCCGTTTGCAGCAACGGTTATGGTAGTGGTATTGATGAGGGTTTTTCCTTGACAGGGGGCTGTACTACACGTACTTTTGTCATCATAGTAAAGTGTAATAAGTGTCCCCGCCGTCCCCGTTCCTTGCACCAACAAGCGTTCGGATTTTGTAATCGTCGGGGTCGTCGGAGCAGTTGTAAAACTGAGGGGGGTTGTATTGCAAAAAAAGCTATTATTAACAAGATTGGCGCGTGAAGCAATAATGGCAGCAGTACCCGTACTCGTGCCATTATTGGCAAATATGTTATTTTCAAAATACTGTAATGAGCCACTGTAATAGTCCGCAAAACCGTTTCTATTCCCCATTTTTTTGGTCTGAGTGGGGTCCGTACCGATATAGTTGCCTTGAACGCTAATCTGTTGGTTGGTATAAATAGCATCATAAGGCGTATAAGCAAAGACATTGCCTTCACCTAAAGCCACGCCGCCTATTAAAGTATTTGTTAAGGTATAATTTGTAGATATATTAATGTAAGTACCTGTTGAATTGGGCAAATAAGAATTATAGTTTCTATCTGTACCAAAGACATTGTTTTGTATAAAAACATTGCTAATGTTGTCGTAAGCTTCTATTTTGATACCATAAGTATTAGAAGTCAAAATATTGCCATAGTTGGTGCCACTCACTGCTGCTTTACCAATTTTAATATTAGAGGTCGCTAATATTTCTCTATTACTGATATTTGTTGGAATATTTCTATATATGCAACTAAGGGTTTCTATGCCAATACCCGTCGCAAAATAACGTACCTGAAGCCCGTACACCTCAACATTAGAGCTGGTAATAGACAAACCTGTAAATGTTTTATCAGAAGGTGTGGCATTTTCTATAATAATGAGTTGGTGAGTTGGCATACTTGTACCATTGATAATTAATTTTTTATTATCGTATGATTCATAGCAACCAAGCGTATATAAAGTATATGATAATTTAATAATCGGCGGTGTTGCACCAACAGAGATATTGAACCGAATTTCTGTATCAAATCCATCTGCATTGGCATTTCGGATAGCTTGATA
>JAYVKQ010000642.1:0-2523 GCA_043768285.1 Saprospiraceae bacterium
GCAAATTGCGCTTTTTTAATAATGTTGCCTACCTCAATCAAGGCGGTATTATAAAAGGGGTAAATTTTAGACGGGTCAATTTGCGCTCAAATGTGGAATATGAAATCAATCCTAATATTTTAATATCCCTAAATCTCGCGGGTCGTTTAGAAAATCGCCACCAAACAGGCACTTCACCCGGGTCGCAAGATATTACCATTAATAATTATAAAAACGTTATTTTCTACTCCATTTTAGCGCGTCCGACCCTCAAACCGACTTTGCCAGATGGGACGGATTTGGGTTGGGGCAATCCGATTGTGGCGCGGGATAAATCGGGATTTTATGATAGACAATCGCATATTTTTCAATCAACGGCGAGTATTAGAGCTAAAATTCCGCAAGTGAAAGGCTTATCAACCCGCGCGAGTTTTTCATATGATTTTGAAGGAAAAGGCTCAAAATGGTTTATTACACCTAATAGATTGGCTTCTTATGATTATGGGCGCAAAGAATTGGTATATTTTGACCGTTTGATGCCAAAAGATATTGGTAGTAACAAAAACGAATTGCACCAACGCCATACGGACTCCATTCGGTATAGCATACAAGCGGCACTCGATTATGCTAACACTTTCGGCAATCATCAAGTGAATGGGCTATTACTTTTTGAAGAACAAAACACACAGTCTTCTACCTTTGGCGTAGGGGGGCAAAACCTACCTTTGACCTCCATACCTGATTTGAATTTTGCTACAGATTATATTGCTAATAGCACTTTTGGCAGTCGTGGACAGCGGGGTACACGGGGCTTGGTATCGCGCATGGGCTATACCTTTAAGAGTAAATACATGGCAGAGTTTACGGGACGCATTGACTGGTCGCCTAAGTTTCCAAAAAGCAACCGCATGGGCATTTTCCCTGCCGTGTCTGCGGGTTGGAATATCGCCGAAGAAGCCTTTTTTAAGAACCGCATTAAGTTTGTGGACAATTTAAAACTGAGGGGGTCGGTGGGTATATTGGGCAATGACGAAATTGGTGACTTCCGCTATCTCAAAACCTTTAACTTAGCAACGACCCCCTCAGTAGTTTTGGGCTCAAATGCTTATTTAGATGTGTTGAGTGGGGCTGTGCCGAACTATGATATTACGTGGGAAAAAACCACAACCTACAACGGTGGCTTAGAGATGGACTTATGGAAATCGCTGTTATCTATCGAATTTGACTATTTTTATAAGGTCACACGCGATATATTGCAAAACGTAGCGGGCGTGTTTCCCGCTTCTGTTGGGGGTAATTTTTCGGCTATCAAAAATGCGGGCGTAATGGATGCGCGGGGTTTTGAATTGGTTTTGAAACACAATAATGCGGTCAATAAAAACCTCCGTTATCAAATATCGGGCAATGTGACTTTTGCTAAAAATAGATATATCCAAACCGATGAAAGTGTAAATGTTCCTTCGTGGCAACGCCGCACGGGAACATCTATTGGTGCGGTGATGGGTTGGGTATATGATGGTTTTTACCAAAATAAAGAAGATATTGCTAAAGCCCCTATTTCGGCTTATGCCCTCAAGCCCGGTTTTTTAAAATATAAAGATTTGAATGGCGACGGGGCTATCAATTTTTCGGATAGAACGTGGATTGCTGGTTCGCCCATTCCAGAAGTGATTGGCGGTTTTAACTTATCGGTTTCTTATAAAAACTTTAATGTTGGCGCGTTTTTTCAAGGGGCAACCCGCACCAATATTATGATGACGGGCGAATATCTCGAAGCGGGTTTTTCTGATGGTACTTTCTTCACGCAGCCGTTTAAATGGGGCGCGAATACCCCGCTTTTTATCCTTGAAAACACTTGGCAAAAAGAGGGCGATGTCACCGAGTTTCCGAGATTATCCACCGAAACACCTTTTAATAATAATATCCCAACTGACTTTTGGCGCAGAGATGCTTCGTACTTGCGCTTGAAAACGGCGGAGGTATCTTATACTATTCCAGTGGGTACTAAAAAGGTGGGCATTTCTAATATCGTCGTCTATGCCAGTGGCACTAATTTATTGACTTTCAGCAAGTTAAAAAATATTGACCCAGAAGCCCCAACGGTGAATAATGGTTTTTATCCACAACAACGGGTGTTTCAAATGGGGGTTAATGTGACTTTAAAATAAATGTTTTTTTGAAAATGGGGAAACTGCTCAACAACCAGCAATTCCGCATATGGTCAAAAAAGGCATATGTGCATTAGTTTTTATTTCCGAAGGGCGATTAAAATCGCCCGCTATTGATGGATTTTCGTGGTCAATATCAATAGCGGGCGATTTCAATCGCCCTTCGGATGCCACCATAATGTCCAAATGCAGAATCACTTGCAGTAGTTTAGACAATGGATTTAAGTTCAATAAATCCGTTAGGATTTCAGACATGACAATATTAATTATAAAAATGAAAAAGATATTACTATCAACAATATTATTTCTATGCTTCGGCTGCAAAAAGACCATAGAATTTTTGCCCACCAGTAGCTATAATGAAGTAGCGGTTTGG
>JAYVKQ010000643.1:0-17410 GCA_043768285.1 Saprospiraceae bacterium
TCGGGCGCGAAGCCGTTGAAAATATGCCCACTTTGAGCCGTAGTTTGCAAGATTTGACTCGACTAACGCCACAAGGCGGTGCAAATTCTTTCGCGGGTAGCAATTTTAGATATAACAATTTGACAATTGACGGTGCTGTTGCCAATGATGCCTTTGGCTTCGTAGAGCCTTCGGGTGGGGCGAGTGGGTCGGTGGCTTCTGGTACGCCCGGCAACTTGGCGAAATCACAGCCCATTTCGTTAGATGCTATTCAAGAGGTGCAAGTCGCTTTGTCTCCTTTTGAAGTATCCCAAGGCAATTTTACGGGCGGTAGTCTGAACGCTGTGACCCGAAGCGGAACGAATAACACACAAGGGTCGGTCTATGGTTATGGCAGAAATGGGCATTTTACCCGCGCTGATAAGTTGTCTGATGGTATGAAACAGACCCCTCCCTATTCAGACTATACCACAGGTTTTCGCATCGGCGGTGCAATTAAAAAAAATAAATTGTTTTATTTTTTGAATATCGAAACAGGTGATAGAAACGAGCCTGTGGGTTTTACACCCGGGTCTCAAAAGGCGAATATTCCTTTCGATATTGCCAAATTAATTGCCGATACTTTGCAAAATAGGTATGGCATTGATGTGGGTAGATATGGCGATATTAGTATTAATTCTAATAATAAAAAAGTGTTTGGTCGCTTGGATTGGAATGTATCGGATAAGCATCAATTGACCCTACGCCATAATTTTTCAACGGCATCTGCCGAGCATCTCAATCGCGGAACAAGTATTTTAAATTATGAAAGTCAAGGATTTACGCATAATAATACATCAAATGTAACCGTTTTGCAATTGAAAAGCCGTTTTACGAAAAATCGTTTTAACGACTTAATTATTGGCTATTCAAACATATATGATTATCGTGACCCTTTTGGCGATAAAATACTGCCTCATATTGAAATTACCTACAATACGACTAATGCTATTTTCGCGGGCACATATAGAGAGAGTGCCATTTTTCGCATAAAACAACGGGCTTTGGAACTGACAGATAATTTTAATTTTTATAAAAAAAATCATGCGTTCCTAATTGGTACGCACAACGAATTGTATCAAATTGGTTACCATTTTGTAACGCCTTACAATGGGCGTTGGGCATATTCCAGTTTGGATAATTTCCTTGCAGACAGACCCTCTCGCTTGCGCGCAACTTACAATTTGGAAAACAACGATTATAATTTTAATTACAACCGTACCTCTGCCGATTTTCAAGCATTATTGTCAAGCGTGTATGCCCAAGACCGCATCAGCGTGGGTGAAAAATTGAAAATCATGTTGGGTATTCGTTTGGATATGCCATTTTTTTTTAAACGTGATATACCGTCAGCTGATATTGCACAAGTGCCTCAATATCAAGGTTTTGCGAATGGTTATGGCAATACTTTAACCATATCGCCACGCGCTTCTTTTAACTATCAACCGACTGCAAAACTGCAAATTCGGGGCGGTGTGGGCGTGTTCACGGGGCGTATGCCGTTGGCTTGGTTAGCGTATGCGCATATCTACAACGGGCAGCAATTTGGCAACGTGGATATTCGCTTTTCTGGCAAACAACCATTACTGACAGACTTAAATCAATTGGCGACTATCCAAACGGGACAACGCGAGGTGAATTTGATTTCAAACAGTTTCAGAATGCCCCAAATACTGAGGGGTAACATAGCAATGGATTATAAAACCGCCAAAGGCACAACTTTTACACTTGAGTTTTTAGGGACAAAAACAATAAAAGATGTGCTTTTTCAAACCCTTAATTTGAAAGATAGCACTCTCGCTTTGAAAGGTGGTGACGGACGAAAAATATATCAAGGCACAAACGCGACCCAAAAAGTAAAAGGGCAATATACTTCTGTTTTTGGCTTAAAAAACACAGGCGAAGGGTTCAGATATACAGCTACTGCGAGTGTTGCACAGCGTTTTTTTAATAGTTTGGATGCTGTAGCAGCCTATACCTATGGTTTGTCAAAGGATATTTCTAATGGTGTGCGCGTTAGTCCACAAGCGAATTGGGAATGGAACCATACATTAGACCCAAACAATCCCGCTTTAAGTTATTCCAATTTTGATATTCGCCACCGCTTGATTATGACCGTAAATTATACAAAAACATGGTCAAAACGCACGGCAACGCAAGTATCTTTGATAGCCACAGCCGCATCGGGTAGCCCTTATACCTACACGTATGCAGGCGATTTGAACCGCGACGCTTCCGCTACCAACGACCTTTTTTTTGTACCAAAAGATAAAGTGCAAATCAATTTGGTGGACATAAAAGATGCGGCAGGAAAAACCCTCGCAACTGCCGATGAGCAATGGATGCAGTTAGATAATTATATCCAAAAAGATGCGTACCTTAACACCCGCAGGGGACAATTTACGGAACGCAACGGCGCCAGAACGCCGTGGAATACGCAAAATGATGTGCGCATAACGCAAAGCCTAAAATTGGGTAAACAATTGTTTTTGTTGAGTTTAGATATTATCAATGTCGGTAATTTAATCAATAAAGATTGGGGTAAACAGTATTTTGTGTCCAATACTCTAAATTCGTCTTATCAAATTGTAACGGTAGCGAGTGTTGCAAATGACATAGCTACATTCCGCTTCAACGACCCAAAAGGACAAACGCCCTATCAAATTGACCCGATTGCCTCAAAATGGCAAGGGCAATTAGGATTGAGGTGGATTTTTTAAGAAAGACGCTTATATTTACGTTCTTTTAACTAAAAATATCAATATGAAAGAACAAATTGAAATTATTCAAAAAGGGAGGTCGAGTTTTATCGAATTGATGCACCCCCTCAGTATTGAGCAGCTTAACCACATTCCCGAAGGATTTAGTAACAATATCGTCTGGAATTTTGGGCATATTATTGCCGTTCAGCAAGGTTTGTGCTACGGTTTGGGCGGCATACCTGCCCATATGGATGTAGAATTGATAAAAAAATACCGCAAAGGCTCAAAGCCAGGTACGGTTGTCGAATTGGTAGAATTGATACAATTGTCGAACCTAAGCGTGTCGCTGATTGATACTTTTGTGGCAGAAATGGAACATAACAAAAATGTATATGCTGTTCAAACGCCTTTGCTGACGGCACTTGGTTATTCGATTGATACCTTTGAAAAAGCGGTGCAATTCAATACTTTTCACGAGGGTTTGCATTATGGTTATGCAATGGCTTTGAAAAGAGCTGTTTTAAAAGATTTACCAATATTAAAGTAATATTTCCAATGAAAAAAGCACTTTATTTTCTGGCTTTTCTAATACTTTTTACAACCCTTTCTGCCCATGAGTTTTGGTTGGAGCCTAATAGCTATTTTGCAGAAGTAGGGCAACCTGTGCGTATAAACTTGCGGGTAGGAGAGAATTTTACGGGGGAAAAATGGGACGCTGGAAAGAGCCGAATTATCTATTTTGCCAGTTTTTGTCGTAAAAAAGAAACAACTTGGTTCAATATGCTTCAAAAACGAGGTTTAGATAGCCTTGATTGCCGTTTTTCAGAAGCGGGAACGCATCTTGTGGTATTAAAAACGAACAGCAAATTTATAGAATTAGAAGCCGAAAAATTCAATGATTATCTAAAAGAAGATGGTCTCGACCTTGCCTTAAACGCCCGAATACTGAGGGGGGATACCTTAAAGAAGGGGCGAGAAATGTATCGGCGGGAAGCGGCTTCATTAGTTCAAATTGGCGCAAAAACGTCTGCTATTGATGTCTCAAAAACGGGTTTTGATTTGAAAATTTTGCCTGAACACAATCCGCTTGATAAGCCATCTAACACGCCACTAAATGTCCAAATTACATTCAACAATAAACCGCTTGAAGGGGCATTAGTACGTCATTGGCATAAAGCGAATGATAAAACTAATATTGTTTTTAAAAGGAGCGATAAAAAAGGAAAAGTTCAATTTCAGCCATTGAGTGGCGATAATATGATAAGCGTTGTGCATATGGTAGAATATCCCAATAAAGCCGAAGCCGATTGGCAAAGCATATGGGGGAATTTGACATTTGGCGTAAAATAAATTCTATAAAATATTTAATATCAATATATTATGTCTAAAGAAAAACAATACTTCGAGCCAGAACGCGACCTCAAACAGTTTGGTAAAATAGGCGAATGGCAGCCCGAAATGGCAAAAAAGTTCTTCGATTACTATGGTTTAGCCACGGGTACTGAGGGGGCATTGAGCGTTAGAGAAAAAGCCTTGATTGCCTTAGCTGTTGCTCATGCACTACAATGTCCATATTGCATTGATGCTTACACGAGCGAGTGTATGAAACAAGGCGCGGACGAGGAGCAAATGATGGAGGCAGTACACGTCACAGCTGCCATGAAAGCAGGGATTACGTTGGTATATTCAACACAAATGATGAAGCACGCTAAGGATAAATTGATGTAAAATACTGAGGGGGCTACATTATTGTTATATAATAAATTTTTAAAAAAAGCTGTCATTGCGAGGAGGTACGATGAAGCAATCTGTTCCATTTACCACGATATTCTTAGTAAAATAAATGTTTATTGTTTAGTTTTAACGAATAATATCCTGCAAAGTGCTACAGATTGCTTCGTCGTGCCTCCTCGCAATGACAGCTTTTTTTTAATAGATATTAGCTCACTTAGATTGTTTTATCTACTACAAAATATTCATTTTAAAGATTTTATAAATAAAAATTAATGTCCATACACCAACGCACAAAATCACTTTCAGTCACAGGCAATCAGCTTGCCGATACTTTTTTTCAATTAAAAGTATTAAATGGTAAAGAAATATCGGATGCCAAATATCCCAATTTTGCGGACAAAGCGGCTGAGGCGGGTTTCAAACCCCTGCGCCCCAGTGGTATTGAGATATTCCAAATCAATATTGGAAAACTCTGCAACCAGACCTGCGCCCATTGCCATGTGGATGCGGGACCCGATAAAAAGGTCGAAAATATGTCGTATGATACCTTAGCGATGTGTTTAGATATTTTAAAAAAATACGATATAAAAACGGTGGATATTACGGGCGGCGCACCCGAAATGAACCCACATTTTCGTTGGTTTGTTGAAGAATGTCGCAAATTGGGTAAAAAAGTGATGGATAGATGCAATTTGACCATTATTGAAGCCAATAAAAAATATCATGATTTGCCCCAATGGTTTGCCGAAAATCAAGTGCATATTGTATCGTCCTTACCTTATTTTTCAAAAAGCCGTACTGATGCCCAGCGTGGTGATGGTGTTTTTGAAGACAGTATATTGGCGTTGCAAAAACTCAATGCCGTTGGGTATGGCAAAGAAGGAACTGGTTTAATGCTGGATTTGGTTTATAATCCATCGGGCGCATTTCTACCAGGTAGTCAAACGACTTTGGAAAAAGATTTTAAAGCGCAATTGAAAAGACGCTACGATATTGAGTTCAACAACCTTTTTGCTATCACAAATATGCCTATATCGAGGTTTTTAGATTATTTGATTGAGAGTAAAAATTATGAAGACTACATGGAGTTGTTGGTCAACGCCTTCAATCCTGCGGCAGTGGCGAATGTGATGTGCCGCAACACTATTTCCATCAGTTGGGACGGCTATATGTACGATTGCGATTTCAACCAAATGCTGGATTTGAAAGTAGCAGGCTCAAAAACGCATATGCGTGATTTCGATTTTGAAGCCTTAATGACACGCACGATTGTGGTCAATCAGCATTGTTATGGCTGTACGGCGGGTGCAGGGTCGAGTTGTGGGGGCGAGGTTGTGTAAAGTCTTTTTAGTCTTACATATAAAAGGCATTATTTGCATTGAAAACAGTGCAAATAATGCCTTTTTACTTAAAAATTTGCCCAAATACTGAGGGGGTATGGTTTTAAGAAATTATATTTTATCTCAAATAACAAAAATTTCGCCACTGGCATTTTGAAAATAGATGGACAGTTATTATATTTGATGAAATTTTAAATAAAACCAAATAATAATCTACAAATTACCGCTTTTTTATCCCATTTACGACTATCTTTCTTTTTCAAATAAACGATATTTTAACCAAATTCTTGGCAATTCATACTTGCGTAAGAAACTATACATATTTATTTGTTAATGTATTTAAAACATATAAAATGAGCAAATTACAATCTTTATTACTCGGTTTATGCTTTTCTCTCATATGCCTTTTTGCTTGTAAGAGAACACCCCAAAATGCTGCCACAGCAACTGGCAACACCGCAATAACTGGCGAGCCAACAGATAAGGGCGGTTCGCAGGACGACCCAGATTTGGTTGCCATTACGGATGTGGTTCATAATTTTTATAAATGGTACGAGAATTTCCCGAACATCGAATATGTAAACTCCAAAGGCAAAGTGGCAAAATTGGACGTTGCCAAATTAGCGGCTTACCATGCCGAGTTGATGAAAAGTGGCTTTCTCAGCAAGGCCTATATTGATAGTGATATGGCATACTTGAAAAAACATGAAGCCGAATGGAAAAAAAACAAAGAAAATGGCAATGATGGTCCTTTATCGGGTTTAGATTATGATAGGGTTTTTTGTGGACAAGATTGGGATATTAAAGTTTTAACAACTGGAGTCGTTAAGGTAGATGGACTTGGTACAAACCAAGTAAAGGCGACCATTGAAGGTGGTCCAACCGATCAAAAATTAGAATTGGTGAAGGAAAACGACAAGTGGTTGATTTCCCGTATTGATTGCTCTTCATCGCTACCAGAGCCTGCTCCTGTAGTCGAAAAACGGGTGTTGCCATATGCTATTACGGTTCCGCAAAAAGGGGATATAACATTGGGTGGCAAAAGTATCGCTTTTGACAATTTGCAAAAAGAATTGCAAGCTGTATTGATAAAACAAGCCGTTTTTCCTGCAAAAATCCCTATCACATATGAAGGTGAAGTGCTTATGGGTATGCGGGGTGAAGTCGAAACCCGCGTGAATGATGCGATTGCAGGCGCAAAAAAGATAATAGCCAGCAAATCGTCCAGTAAAACAAAAATTAAAAAAACGAATATCAATACGGCTCCTTCGGCTCTTACAATTGAGGTCAGTAATCAAGGCATGATTAAAGTAGGCGGCAAATTGGTAAGTTTGGATGCTTTAAGAAAAGAAGTGCAAACCGAATTGGTCAAAAAAACGGTTATCCCTGATAAAATACCCATTACTTACGGCAAAGAAGTGTTGATGGGTATGCGGGGCGAAGTGCAAACCGAAGTGAATGACGCTATTGCGGGCGCAAAATGGGTAAAGAAAAGCCAAGCGGCGACTACTGTGGCTTATGCTACAAAATCACCCTTACCGCCAACGTTAATAATGACCGAAAAAGGCGATATTAGTTTATCGGGCAGAAAAATTGCTTGGGAGGATGTTAAAAAAGAAGTACAAGCGGAGGTGCTTAAATTATCGGTCATTCCTGACGAAATAACTATCAAATCAGTCGGCACTGTCGGTATGGGTATGCGGTCAGAGATGCGGGCGGAAGTGGATGATGCTATTGCAGCCGCCAAGTGGATACGCAAAAAAGCCGCATTGGATGCTTTGCAAAAAGTGGCTGAAAAAAAATTGGGTATCCCTATCCAATTTGAAGTGGATGAGTATAAAACAAAAGGGCAATTTGCTTTTGCCACTTTAACCATGAAGCATAAAAATGGCAATAAAATGGATTTCAAAGGCACACCTTATGAAAAGCAGTACCGTTTGGGTGGTTCTATCAGCGACGGCTTTTTTGGCTTGCTCAAATTTGATAATGGTGCTTGGAAAATCCTAACATATGCACTCGGAGCAACTGATGTGCCGTATATTAATTGGGCGGAAGAATATAATGCACCCAAAGAGTTATTGGGGTTTTGATAAACAGCAATTTCAGCTTTGAGGTAAATAAACCACAGATGACACTGATTTAACAGGTTTTTACAGATTTTCTTTATATCCAAAACAGAAAAAATCAGTATAAATCTGTTAAATCAGTGTCATCTGTGGTTTATTTATCTCAAAGCGGAATTACTGTTTAAAAACAGGGCATAGTCTTAAATAATTGATTTTCAATACTTTATTAATTTTTCATTCATCATTTATACATCATCATTTCCTTATCTATGCAAAGAACACTTTTCTTTTTTCTATTATCCGCTTTGTTTTTATACACAAATTGTAAAAACGAGAAATCAAATTCAACAACAACGACCCCCTCAGTATCCGCAGTTTCAAAAGGCTTTTATAAGCACATGAAAGGCACAATTGCTGACTTACCCATAACGATGGATTTGGTTCAAATGAAAGGGGCTGCCGATGAATATGAACCTTATATTTTTAGTGGGCATTATTATTATGATAAATATCAACAACCCATTGCACTATATGGCGAATTTGATTCAGTAGGTAATATCATTTTACATGAGTCACACGGGCAAGATGAGGATATGTATTTTACAGGAAAATTTGACGTAAGTGGTTCATTGTCAGGTACTTGGTGCGATACGGCGAGTAAGCGTACCCTTGCGTTTGCCTTAAAAGAAACTGCTGTCGATGGCGCAATCGCATTTGATTTCCATATGTTCGAGGATTCCGTAAAGGGGTGGGAACATTTGCCAAATAGCCCTATCGGCTCTTTTGATATGCAATTGCTTTTGCCTGATAAAAATACTGAGGGGGGTATCGCTGCCTTTTTAAAAAATAGGATACTGATGGGTATTAGCAATGATACTATTGAAAAATCATATACTAAGGTATCTTTAGATGCTTTCAAAAACGCCAAAAGAGATACTTTTTTTACAGATTATTTGGCAGCAGCGGCAGAAGAAAAACCAGATTCAACAGGCTTACTCCCTGCTATGTTAAACCATGCCCAGTCGTCATCGGTAGCTGTTATATTTAATGAAAATAAATTGTTGAGCTTAGGTTTTGCAGAATATTCCTATAGCGGTGGCGCACACGGCAATCATGCAACAGGTATAGCTACCTACGATTTGGCGCAAAAAAAAGCCTTAACGCTATCTAATATTTTCTTGCCTAAATACGAAAAAGTTGTTAAAAACGCTTTGACAAACGCTGTACGCCGCCACTTCAAATTGACACCCAAGGAATCTCTAAGTTCGGTCTTATTTGACAATACGATAGAACCCACAAACAATTTCTGTATTACCCAAAAAGGCATATTGTTTCTCTACAATCCCTACGAAATTGCCGCCTATGCGATGGGCGAAATAGAGTTGTTTATTCCGTTTGAGGAAGTGAAAAGTGTGGTGAATCCGCGTTTTTTGCAATAAAAAATAAAAAAAAGACATATGAAAATTACTTTTTTTAAAAGGCATTATTTGTATAAAAATAATACAAATAATGCCTTTTTTTTGTGTTAAATTTTGTCAAAATACTGAGGGGTATATATTTGGATATAAACGACTAAATCAATACATCTAAATTAGAAAAATTCGATTAATAATTTGTGTTATTCGTGTTGGGATAATTTGTTCGTCTATCTTGATATTTTTTAAATAATTGAAAATCAATATTTTACATGAAAAAAATAACTTTACTATTTGCCATTCTAAACTATTCAATCCTACTATCTTCTCAAAATGACTATCCAAAAATATTAAACGAAAGGGAACGTGCCGATGTCATCAATACTATGCTGACTGACCGTTTCGACAATCTTTTGCCCCAACTCATGCGGCGCGAAGGGATAGATATGTGGATTCTCATTTCGAGGGAGTACAACGAAGACCCTGTTATGAAAACCATGCTGCCTGCCGAGTGGCTATCTGCACGTAGGCGCACTGTAATGGTTTTTTATGATAAAAATACTGAGGGGGGTAAGCCTACACTTGAAAAATTAGCCATAGCGCGTTATGATGTGGGTTTATTGAAAGCGTCTTGGAATATCAATGTCTATCCCGACCAGTGGGATGCTTTGGCGGATGTAATAAAAGAGCGCAATCCGAAGAAAATAGGGATTAATTTTTCTCAAAACTATGCCCACGCCGATGGTTTAAGCCATAATGAATATGAACAATTGACTAAAAAACTACCCGAAACCTATAAAAGTCGCCTTGTTTCTGCCGAAAGACTATCGGTAGCTTGGTTAGAGACGCGGACGGAAAAGGAAATGTCGTTGTATGAGCATATCGCCCATATCTCGCACCAAATTGTACGCGAAGGGTTGAGCGATAAAGTGATACAAGCGGGCGTGACGACTACTGATGATGTCGTGTGGTGGTATCGCAATCGTATCCGTGCATTGGGTCTTGATACATGGTTTCATCCAACCGTAGATATTCAAAAACGCGATACAGCGCGGTTCGACCATCTGCGCACTTTCTCCAAACGCCCCAACGAGGAGGTCATTCAAGAGGGCGATTTACTGCACGTTGATTTTGGGATTACGTATTTGAAACTCAATACCGATATGCAAGAGCACGCCTACGTCTTGCGGCGCGGTGAAACCAAAGTACCCGACTATCTTCAAAAAGCCTTCAAACAAGGCAATAGGTTACAGGATATATTGACTGAAAATTTTAAAACGGGACTTTCGGGCAATCAGATATTAGCCAATGCACTGGTGCAAGCGAAGGCAGAGGGCATCAACGGCACGATATATACACACCCTATTGGTTCGCATGGTCATGCGGCAGGACCTACCATAGGTATGTGGGACAATCAAAAAAATACGGTTGGCGCGGGTGATTATCCACTTTATCCGAATACAGCGTATTCGATTGAACTGAATGCAGCGGTGTCTATACCCGAATGGAACGGAAAGGTTATTCGCATTATGTTGGAGCAAGATGGGTTTTGGGATGGTAAGCAATTTCGATATATTGATGGTAGGCAGGAGGAGATATATTCAGTCCAAAGGAATTGAAAACAATATATAACGAAAAATGTGGATAACTTTTTTTTAAAAAATAACAAATTTTAATTGGTTGGGTTTGGATACATGTCTATATTTGCGCCCTTAAAACTAACTAATTTAAGCAAGTACCCGTTCAATAAGGCTCCACGCTTGAATTTGTTGCATATTCAACCATTTTTTATTCTGAAAATGCCCTTTCAGATACTACTAAACAGAATAATATTTTTATTTAGAATTTATCTAAATAGATTTACTATGCGATTAGGTATTTGGAAAAATGGACTTGAATAGTAATTTTGCGTCATTAAAATATGACATATAGGAATTGTGCTGTATATCATTATAAGACATTTAAAAATTAAACTTCATACGAGATGCGTTCTAAGTTTATGAAAGTTAGATTAATCCTCTTCATTTTAGCTTCTGCTATTACCTTGCGCCTTTCTGCTGCTGATGCAGCGGCTGGTAAAACTATATTTGTCAACCAATGTGCTTCTTGCCACAACAAGAACATGAAAGACAAACTAACGGGTCCTGCATTGGCGGGTTCGTTGGAGCGTTGGGGTGGTGATAAGGCGGCGTACTATTCATGGGTGCGCAACTCTCAAGCGATGATTGCTAAAGGGCATCCTCGTGCTACGGCTATTTGGGCTGAATATAAGCCAACTGTTATGTCTTCTTTCCCTGGATTGAAAGATGCGGATATTGATAATATATTGGCGTATATTGACCAAGTTGTAGCTGGTGGTACTAAAGTAGCTGGTGGAGGTGGTACACAAGTTTCCGCTACTGTCGATAAAGAAAGTAATACACTATTGTATGGTGTTGCTTTCGTTATTTTAGCTGCTTTGGCTTTGGTATTATCTCGTATCATTCAAAATTTGAACCGTACAGCAGCTGAGAAAGAAGGCAGAGCATATGTTGATAGTTCTTTTAAAGATACATTGACAAGTAAAGGTGCAGTCGGATTGATTATTTTTGCCTTAGTTGTATTGGGTGGTTATACAACCGTGAATAATGCGATTGCGCTCGGCAGACAGCAAAACTACGCACCCGACCAACCAATTAAATTCTCTCACGCTACGCACGCTGGGTTGAATAAAATTGATTGCCAATATTGCCATGATGGTGCAAGACGCTCTAAGCACTCTATCATTCCCGCAACTAATACGTGTATGAATTGCCACAAAGCCATCAAAGTAGGTTCTACATATGGTACTGCGGAATTGACTAAGATATTTGTTTCAGCTGGTTATGACCCATCTACAGATAAGTATATTGATAATTACGACAATCTATCAGAAGCACAAGTAGCTGATATTTATAAAAAATGGATTGGTAGCCAATATCGCATCAATAAAAAATCAGATATTGAAACCCAAGATGAAAAGATGATTGCCAATGATCAATGGGATGCAATTGCTTCTTCTCTAAAAGTAGAGGGTATCAAAGAAAAAGTGCAAGGACCTATTCAATGGAAACGTATTCATAATTTGCCTGACCATGTGTATTTCAATCACGCACAGCACGTTGCGGTTGGTAAAGTAGAATGTCAAAAATGCCATGGTACTGTCGAGAAAATGGAAGTAGTAAAGCAACACGCGCCATTGTCAATGGGTTGGTGTATCAATTGCCACCGTGAAACAGAAGTGAAGTTCAAAGACAATGATTACTATAAATCTTTTGAGCGTTATCATGAAGAAATGAGAAAAGGCACACGAGAGAAAGTAACGGTAGAAGACATTGGTGGTTTGGAATGTCAAAAGTGTCACTATTAATATAGCATTGAGGGTAGTGCGTTTAAGATTATACCCCCTCAGTATTTTTATGAAAAATATTCTAAATTATTGATTATTAATATTTTAAAAAAATAATCAATAGCATATTGACAATAATCAATTTTAATAATATGGAATTCAGTAACCAAGAAGTTTGGGTTGGCGTTGAAGATTTTAATAAAGATGAAGCCTTTATCAAACAGGCAAGCCAAGAGTTTCCAACGAATATAACCGATGCTTTGAAGCAAGAAAACGGTGGATTTGTATCAAATCGTCGTGATTTTTTAAAGTATCTGGGCTTTGGCGTAGGCGCGGCAACGGTTGCAGCAAGTTGCGAAATTCCCGTTAAACGGGCTATTCCTTACGTGGTCAAGCCAGATAGTATCGTGCCAGGCATAGCCAATTATTTTGCTTCTTCTTACGTGGATGGCAGCGATTATGTCTCTATTTTGGTAAAGACCCGTGAAGGTCGCCCTATCAAAGTAGAAGGCAATGCGATGTCGAGCGTCACGAAAGGCGGTACTAATGCCAGAGTACAAGCGTCTGTATTGAGCTTATATGATACAAACCGTATTCAAAGTGCAGGTAGTGTCAAAGAAGGTGCGGTTACTAAAATGTCTTGGACAGATTTGGACAACGTTGTGAAAGGCAAAATCAATGCTGGTTCTCAAATTCGTATTGTGGCGCATTCTATTATTAGCCCCACAACACGCGCTGCGATTGCTGATTTTACAAAAAAATATCCTAATACAAAGGTGGTTTCTTATGACCCTGTTTCATCATCAGCTTTATTAGAAGCGAATGAGAAAAACTTTGGCGTAAGGGCTATACCACACTATGCATTTGATAAAGCCGATGTTATCGTCAGTTTCAATGCCGATTTCTTAGGTACATGGGTTTCGCCTGTAGCTTTTGCGAAAGATTATGCGTCAAAACGCAGAATCAATGAAGAAAATCCAACTATGAGCCGTCATATACAAGTGGAAAGCCATATGTCTATGACAGGTTCAAACGCCGATAACCGTGTGATGGTTAAGCCAAGTGAGCAAGGCGCAGCAATTGCTACCTTATATAATGAAGTAGCGGCTTTGACAAATGCCCCCTCAGTATCAGCACCAAAAGTGAATGATAAAGCGGCAAAAGCTTTGAAAAGAGTAGCGGCTGAATTGGTATCGGCGAAAGGTAAGTCATTGGTTATCAGTGGTTCAGGTAATACAAGTGAGCAAATATTGGTGAATGCTATTAATACTCAATTGGGTAATTATGGCGAAACTATTAGTTTTGCAACTGCAAATTTGACGGCACAAGGTGATGATAAAGCGATGCAAAACCTAATTGGTGAGATGAATAGCGGTGCAGTTAATGCTGTATTCGTCTTGAATTGCAATCCAGTTTTCCAATTAGCGGGTGCAAATGCAGCTAATTTTGCGTCAGCGTTGAAGAAAGTAGGTTTATCGGTTTCTTTCAACCAAACAGTAGATGAAACGACAGCCGAATGTCAATATGTAGCACCTGCCAATCATTTCCTTGAAAGTTGGGGTGATGCTAATCCTGCAACAGGACAATATAGTTTAATACAACCTACCATCAAGAATATATTTGAGACCCGTCAAGCCGAGCAATCTTTATTGACTTGGGCTGATGCTTGTCCTCAAACCGAGCAACCCATGTACGAGTATGTACGCTCAGTTTGGCAAGCTAATATGTTCCCAAAACAAAAAGAGTTTACAACCTTCAATGCTTTTTGGGATGCAACCTTGCATGACGGTGTTTTTGAAACAGGTGAAACGAGCGTTGCGCGTGTTGCGAGCATCAATGCCGCAGAAGCGTCTGTGGGCGTATCACAACCGAATAGTGCAAAAGATGGTATTGAGATTTCTTTCTACGAAACAGTGAATATGGGTAATGGTCAGTATGCCAATAACCCGTGGTTGCAAGAGCTGCCAGACCCAGTTATGCGTACCGTTTGGGGTAATATCTTATCAATTCCAGTAGCCTATGATGGTGCAAAAGCATTCAAAGGCTTTAATGATTTGAATGATGGCGATAGAGTGACTGTTGAAATAGGGGGTAAACCTTACGAGTGCGTTGTTCAACGTCAGTTCGGACAAATGCAAGGTACAGTGGCGATTGGTTTGGGCTATGGTCGTGCAAAAGCAGGGTTATGTAATAACGTAGGTACAAACGTACAGGCAGCCATTACAGTTGCTGCCAACGGAACCCCCCAGTATTTTGCTACAAACGTGAAGGTTAGTAATAAGACGGGTAAAGATGATTGGTTTGCTTGCGTGCAGCACCACCATACTATGGGCTTGCAAGGCACAACGAAAGAAGGTAAAGTATTGAACGCGGACGAAGAAGTTTTGGCATATCAAGGCTCTTTAACACCAAGAACAGTTATCCGTCAAACAAATTTGAAAGATGTTAAACCTTTTATCAAAGGTTTAGAAGAAGAAAGAGCGGAGTATCAAAAACTCAATTCATATACGCTTTATCGTGGTCATCAAGATGTATATCAAAGCGGTTTACACTGGGCAATGCACGTGGATTTGAATGCTTGTATCGGTTGCGGCTCTTGTGCCGTGGCTTGTATGGCTGAAAATAATGTGCCTGTTGTGGGTAAATACGAGGTACAACGCCACCACGAAATGACTTGGATTCGCATTGACCGTTATTTCTATGGCGATGTTGAAAATCCAAACACGGTATATCAACCTATGATGTGCCAACACTGCGACAATGCACCTTGCGAGAATGTATGTCCAGTGAATGCAACCAACCACAGTAGCGAAGGTTTGAACCAAATGACTTACAACCGTTGTATTGGTACCCGCTATTGCGCCAACAACTGCCCTTATAAAGTACGTCGTTTCAACTGGCAAGATTATACTACTGCCGATATTTTCCCTTGGAATGAGCGTGATTTGATGGGTAAAACATTGGGTTTCAATACAGAAATGCCTTTCGGCGCGGATAACTTAACACGTATGGTTTTAAACCCAGACGTTACAGTGCGTACACGTGGTGTGATTGAAAAATGTTCTTTCTGTGTTCAACGTATTCAAGAAGGTAAATTGACAGCGAAAAAAGAAGCCCGTCAGATTACTGATGGTGATGTACAAACAGCTTGTCAAACAGCTTGCCCTACGGGTGCTATTACTTTTGGTAATAAGAACAATAAAGAAAGTGAAATCAGCAAGTTGCGCAAATCTAAGTTGAATTATATGGTTTTGGAAGAAGTGAATACGGCTCCAAACGTAACCTATTCAGCTAAGGTTATCAATAAAACAGAAAAATTAGACGCTTAAACCTGTATCCGTTAAATTTATTTGGCGGCGTATCATAGGGACTACCAAATTTATTTGGTAGGTACGTTTAGAAATATAAAAAACTATGTTATTCACTTGAAAAAGTGGATTGTTAAAATACTAAATTATCAAAATGAGTACTATCGTTTCTCCATTAAGAGAGCCGTTAATTCTTGGTAGCAAAACCTACCACCAAATAACGGAAGATATTTGCCGACCAACGGAAGCCGCTCCATCGAAGGAGTGGATATATGGTTTCATCGCTGCGGTGGCGGGCTTAGGCTTGTACCTATTCAGTGTTATATGGACTGTATGGAATGGTATCGGTTCGTGGAACTTGAACCGTACTATCGGTTGGGGTTGGGACATTACCAACTTCGTATGGTGGGTTGGTATCGGTCATGCAGGTACGTTGATTTCGGCAATCTTGTTGCTTTTTCGTCAAAAATGGCGTACAGGTGTAAACCGTGCGGCGGAAGCGATGACGATATTTGCGGTTATCTGTGCGGGTCAGTTTCCGATTATTCACATGGGTCGTGTTTGGATGGCAATTTTCATCTTTCCTTATCCTAACACACGCGGACCCTTGTGGCCAAACTTTAACTCGCCTTTGTTTTGGGACGTATTTGCGATTTCTACGTATTTTACTGTATCGTTGCTATTCTGGTACACGGGTTTAGTGCCTGACTTTGCGACAGTACGTGACCGTGCTTCAGGTTGGAGACGCAATTTATATAATAAATTAGCATTCGGCTGGACAGGTTCGGCTAAACATTGGCAACGTTGGGAATCGTTATCACTCGTTTTGGCGGGTATCTCCACACCACTTGTATTGTCAGTTCACACGATAGTATCATTTGACTTCGCTACTTCGGTTATACCAGGTTGGCATACAACGATCTTTCCACCTTATTTCGTTGCGGGTGCGATTTTCTCTGGTTTCGCTATGGTATTGACCTTAATGTTGGTTGTGCGTAAATTACTAAAATTAGAAGATTACATTACGATTGCGCACATTGAAAGTATGAATAAGGTCATTCTTTTGACGGGTTCGATAGTGGGTGTAGCATATTTGACAGAATTGTTTATTTCATGGTATTCTGGCTATATCTATGAGCAATTTGCATTTTACAATCGTGTATTTGGTGTTTATTGGTGGTCATATTTCGGTATGATGCTGTGTAATGTGGTATCTCCACAATTATTTTGGAGTAAGAAATTGCGTACAGATATTTGGGTGACATTTTTTATGTCCATCTTCATCAATATTGGTATGTGGTTCGAGCGTTTCGTTATTATCGCTACAACATTGGCGCGTGATTATTTACCATCATCTTGGAGTTATTACTCACCAACATGGGTTGAAATAGGCTTGTTTGTTGGTTCATTAGGCTTGTTCTTTACTTGTTTCTTAATATTTTCTCGTATGGCGCCAGTTG